>JAQVUB010000179.1:0-3918 GCA_028699735.1 Lentisphaeria bacterium
GGAGTTGTAAGTTGTAAATGGTAAGTTATAAGTTGTGGAGAACGGGTACAGGGGGGCAGGGGAACGGGGAGTTGTAAGTTGTAAATTGTAAATGGTAAGTTGTAAGTTGTGGAGAACGGGGGCAGGGGGCAGATTTTTTTCGTGTCTTTTCGAGTATTTCGTTGTTAAAAAAGAATATTTCGTAAAGCGGCACAGCTATTCGGGAAGTGATATATTACTCATACGCCAGCTCGTTTGGCAGCGACCTTTCAGCTATTTCAATAAGGAGAACGAATCAGAATTATGGGAAAACCTCTTTTTGTCTTTTATTCCTTTTTATGCTGGGCTGTGTTTTCAAGTTCCCTTTTGGCGCAGTCCAACCAGCAGACAACGGTGACCAAATTTGTCAGTGACAATCCGACTCTGGCCATTCTCCAGTTTGACGGAGCGGAAGCAGCCAAAAAACAGCTGCTGAATACCTTGTATAAAAGTGACTGGTTCCGGATGCTTCCTCAAGAACAGGCTGCTAAGGCTCAAATTCGGCTGCAGGTACGTCATCGGGAGAATCCGAATGCTTTTGAAGCTCAGGTGACCAGCGCCGGGCAGGATTCGTTTCTTTGTACCGGGCGTCATGACAATTTGAATGAAGCTTCGTTCGCACTGGTTGATGAAATTCTGAAAAAGCTTTTCAATGTACCGGCATACTGCAGCAGCCGGATCGCCTTTGTCATGTCGGGACAGAATAATATGAAGGAGATTTATTCCTGTTTTCTGGATGGCAGCGGGCAGGAACGAATCACCAATAATGCCGCCATCAGCACGGAGCCTGGCTGGGGGCACCGCAATGCCCTTGTCTACACCATGGCTCGCAATAATTCTCTCAGCGTGGTTCTGGTTGATATTCTGCATAAACGCCAGCGGGTCATATCCCAATCCCGAGGTTTGAATTCCAGCGCCAGCCTTTCCCCGGATGGACAGTTTGTTGCCCTGACGCTCAGCCAGGATCGCAGAGTCGACCTCTATGTCAAAGACCTGGCCAACAAAACGGAGCGCCGCCTGACCAATGATATCTATGTGGAATCATCACCCTGCTGGGCGCCCGATGGCCAGACACTCTGCTTCGTCTCCGATAAAGTCGGCAAACCCCAACTCTATCTGCTCTCCGTCCAGGGTGGAAAGGCGCAACGCCTGCAGACCGGCGGAAATGAGTGCGTTTCGCCAGACTGGTCGATTGTCAGCAACAAGCTTTGTTATTCAACCAAATCAAATTCAGGCCAGTATGTCCTTGCCGTTCTGGATATGAAGCAGAAGAATCCCATGCCGCAAATCATAACTGCAGCTGCCGGCAACTGGGAAGCGCCGTCCTGGGCTCCGGATGGGCGCCATCTGGTCTGTGTCCGTAGCAGCGGACGAAGCAGGGATTTGTACATCATTGACAGCTGGTTGAAAACCATTACTCCCATTTCACAGGGAGCCAACCTGGCTTTGCCCGCCTGGGCTCCGGCTTTCTGATTGCGAACATATTGCCTTAGCTTTTTTTAAACAACGAAAAGCACAAACCGCCCCGAAAAAATTTCATGGGAAGCGGCTTTGACTGCTGAAATGCGTTGCTCATCCCATGAAATTTTTTCGGGGCGTTGGTGTATTTCGTTGTAAAAAAATACCACTGCCACCCAAGTTTGCTGACGCATTACCGTGTTTCCCGTTAGAAATTTGCAATTTGTGTGCTTGCGTTTTAAAAAAGCGGAAGTGGTATTACATTACTTTTTTCTACTTGCCTGTCTATTCAAGTTGAAATCATAGACGTAATCACAACCAGAGATTTGGAGAATCACCTGTGAAAAACTGTGCTCCGGAGAGAATTCGAAATTTTGTGTTGGCTGGTCATGCAGGTTCGGGCAAAACGACACTGGCGGATTTGATGTTGTTCAAGGCCGGGGTGGTTGGTCGCCGCGGCAGTGTCGACCATGGCACCAGTGTTTCTGATTTCAGGCAGGAGGAACAGGAACGCAAAAGCAGTATTTTCAGCAGTATTTTGCATTGTCCGTGGAAGGATGGATACTTCTATTTTACAGATACTCCCGGAAATTCGGATTTTTGCGGCGAAGCGATGAACTGCATCAACATCTCCGACCTGATGGTTCTCGTTGTCGATGCCATGCTGGGAATTGGCCCCGGTACGATCCGCGCCTGGCGTCAGGCTCGGGAACGCAATATGCCGCGGGTGATTTTCATCAACGGCTGTGACCGCGATCAGGCTGATTTTGATACCGTGCTGGAATCGATTCGTCAAACCTATGGTTTGAATGTCTGTGTGCCCTATACTCTTCCGATCGGCAGTAAAAGTGAGCTCAGTGGCGTCGGTTGTGTCATGGACGGGGTTCAGGGGGACTATGCGGATCAGGCCGAGGAATTCAAAGGCGCTTTGACCGATGCAGTAGCTGAGTCCGATGAGGAATTGATGAACAAATACTTCGAACAGGGTGAGTTGACTCCTGAGGAGTTTGCCACTGGTTTCCGCAAAGCGGTTCTGGCGGGCACCCTGGTTCCGATCTTTGTTGGCAGTGCTGATAAGGATCTGGGCGTGAGCGAATTGATGGATGGTTTGCTGTCCTTTGCACCCAGCCCGTTGGACAATGTCCCCCTGCGTCTGGAAGAAGGCGAAATCGACCGCAGTTCTAATGATGCAATGGGTTTCGTTTTCAAGGCGGTAAATGATGCTTTTATGGGGCAGATGAATTATATCCGTATCATCAGCGGAACCTTCAAATCAGATTCTGAACTGATCAATTCTACCCGTAACGGCAAGGAAAGAATTGGCAATTTGCTTCAGATGCAGGGAAAAGAGCAGGCGACCATTGAAGCCGCCGGCCCCGGCGAAATTGTCGCCATCGCCAAATTGAAAAATACCGGTCTCAATGATTTGCTTGGCAATAAAAATTTCAATTGCAAATTCCAACCAGTTGTTTATCCGCAACCCACGACCATGTATGCGATTTCAGCGGCCAATAAAGGGGAAGAAGACAAGCTGGGTTCTGGATTGACCCGTCTCATTGCCGAAGATCCGACGTTGAAGGTGGAACGCAATCCGGAAACTCGGCAAACGGTTATCAGCGGCATGGGTGATTTGCATATCAATCTGCTGGTGAGCCGGATGAAAAATGATTTCAAAGTAGCGGTCGATCTGGAATCTCCTCGGATTCCTTACCGTGAAACGGTCAATGGTACCGGGACGGCGCAATTCCGCCATAAGAAACAATCCGGCGGGCATGGTCAGTTTGCTGAAGTTCATCTGCGCATTGAGCCGTTTGCCGGAACACCCGAGGAAGAATTCCAGTTTGGCAATGAAGTGGTTGGCGGCAATATTCCCAAAAACTATATTCCGGCGATTGAGAAAGGGGTGACTGAGACCCGTTTGGCCGGCCCTCTTTCCCGGTCGAAAGTGATCAATTTCACAGCGACGGTCTTCGATGGCAAATATCACGATGTCGACTCGTCGGAAATGGCCTTCAAAATTGCCACACGTGGTGCTTTCCGTGAAGCGATGGCCAAGGCCAAGCCGATGTTGCTGGAGCCGATTATGAGCCTGAAAATCATGTTCCCGGAAGAGTACATGGGGGCGATCAGTGGTGATTTGAATTCCCGTCGTGGACGCATCCTGGGAATGGATCGCGAAGACGGTATGCAGATTCTGCGGGCGGAACTTCCTCTGGCGGAGTGTTACAGTTATCCGACCCAGTTGCGTTCCATGACGCAGGGCCGTGGCAGCTTTGAAATGACCTTTGAACGCTACGAAACGGTTCCTTCCCAGCTGGCAGCCAAAATTCAGGAAGAGGCCGCCAAACTCCAGGAGGAAGAAGAAGACTGATACTCTTCTTCTCTACTGGCATTTTCAACATGCAAAAGCGGAGTCCTTCAGGGGACTCCGCTTTTTTTCGT
>JAQVUB010000179.1:4018-5991 GCA_028699735.1 Lentisphaeria bacterium
GGTGTTCCGTGCTTTTCGTTGTTAAAAAAATAACGCAGTATAACTGACCGGTAACTTATACGCCTGTGGCGAGGTACATGATTTGCTTTTCAGTGATGTTTTCGTCCTGCAGGAAACCAGCCAGGTGTCCTTCCCGCATGACTGCGACCCGGTTGCAGAGGCCGATGATTTCTTCGAGGTCGGAGGAGATCAGGATGCAGGCAATGCCCTTGTCGAGCAAGTCCCGGATGAAGGAATAGACTTCGCTTTTGGCTTTGATGTCAATTCCGCGGGTTGGTTCATCGAAAATGAATAAACTGGGGTTGCTGTCGAGGCCTTTGGCAATGGCCACCTTCTGCTGATTTCCGCCACTGAGTTCCTGCAGCAGAGTTTCTGTGCTGGGGGTTCGGATCTGAAAGGCCGAAATGTATTTTCCGGCCGTGCGCTTTTCCTGCCTTTGATCAATCAGCGGGTGGCAGTAGCTTGCCAGTGAAACAAGGGTGATATTAGCCCGTACTGAAAACGGGGTGAGAATACCACTTCCCTGTCGGTCTTCCGAAAGACAGGCGATCCCCGCAGATACTGCCTGTCCGGGATGGGAAAAGTGCCGAACTTTGCCCGCAAAAATCAGTTTTCCGGAGGAGATTTTACGGATTCCGTAGAGGCATTCAGCCAATTCTGTTCGTCCGGAGCCCGGCAGACCTGCCAGACCGAGAATTTCACCTCTGCGTAAGGTTAGGGTGACATCCCGGATTACGTCGCCGGAACAGATTTTGTCGAGGGATAAAATGGCATCGGCATCAGAAGTTTGCTGGCATTTTTCTGGGAAGACCTGATTCAGTGCCCGACCGACCATTCGTTCGGCCATATCGCGTTCAGTCCATTTGGCTGCTGGGCTGTCGCAGACCAGCAGCCCATCGCGCAAAATCAGTACCCGGTTACAGATTTTTTTTATTTCACGGAGCTTGTGCGATACATATAAGATGGCAGTTCCATTTTGTTGCATGCGTTTCATGATCTGAAACAAGTTTTCGACTTCAGCGTCATTGAGAACCGTTGTCGGTTCATCCATGATCAGCAAGCGGCAGGATTGCGAAAGGGCTTTGGCAATTTCCACGAGCTGCTTGTCGGCCACACTGAGATCCTTGACGGCGCGCTGCGCCGGAATATCCGTGCCTAATTCTTCCAGCAGTTGTTGCGTCTTTGTCCGCATTGCTTTGCGATCCAACAGACCCAGTGCTGTATGCAGTTCCCTGCCCAGAAAGATATTTTCGCAGACTTGGAGTTCGTTGATCAGGTTAAATTCTTGTGGGATACAGACGATACCCAGATTGCGTGCTCTGGTCACGCTGATGCCCTGGTAGTTATGCCCTGCAAAGCTGAAATCCCCCTTGCTGGGGCGGGTGATTCCGCAAAGACATTTCAGCAGGGTCGATTTGCCAGCCCCATTTTCGCCAATCAGGCCGATGATTTCACCGCTGTGGATTTGGATGGAGATTTGCTGAAGCACAGCAACAGAGCCATAGCTCTTGCACAGCCCATGCGTCTCCAGTAAAAGGTCTGCAGATTGTTCCAATGTTTGTTGCATCGATCCCATAATAAACGGATGAAAGGATAAATTGTTAATTTAATAAGGATACGGAATATCTCAAACGGGTGCAGTTCCCAAAGAGACGATCAGCAAAGCTGGTAGCAATCGTTTTTTAACCACGAAAGGCACCAACGGACTTGGGGTGGACTGGCGTCCACAGCCTATTTTTTAACAACGAAAAACACAAAAAGACTCGAAAATTTTTTAAGGTTGTTGCGTTGCGGTAAGAGATCGCTGTGCAAAATTTCATGCTTGTACCTTTAACCCTATGTGATAACTTCCCTCCTTGTCAACATGTGTCGGAGGGAATATGGAGCGCCCGCGTCTCGCCGGCTCCCCTTGGTCCGTGCAAGCTTGTGTGGACCTTTCCCTCCTCGGCGTCTCCGCCGGTATCGTGTTTCGC
>JAQVUB010000180.1 GCA_028699735.1 Lentisphaeria bacterium
TCTACACCCGCCAGAACCGGGTCGTCCTGCAAAACTGCCTGATCGAACCAGACAATGTCGAAGAATATATCTACAAAAAAGGATACCTGGCCGCCCGCAAGGCCCTCACGGAAATGAGCGCGGAACAGGTCTGTCAGACGGTCATTGATGCCGGGCTGCGCGGACGTGGCGGCGGCGGATTCCCGACCGGCCTGAAATGGAAATTCACGCTTGCCTCAAAAGGGGACAAAAAATATGTCATCTGCAATGGTGACGAAGGGGATCCCGGCGCCTTCATGGATCGATCGGTCATGGAAGGCAACCCGCATGCCGTGCTTGAAGGCATGCTGATTGCCGGCAAAGCCATCGACGCCGATGAGGGCGTCGTCTACGTGCGTACCGAATACCCTCTGGCGGTAAAACGCATGCGCGGGGCCATCAAAGCCGCCGAAGAACGCGGACTGCTCGGCGACAATTTGTTCCAAACCGGATTCAATTTCCACATCCGGGTAATGGAAGGCGCCGGCGCCTTCGTCTGCGGCGAGGAAACCGCTCTGATCGCCTCTATCGAAGGAAAACGCGGCATGCCCAGCCCGAAACCCCCCTTCCCGGCGGAAAAGGGACTCTACGGCAAACCCACGGTCATCAACAATGTCGAAACCCTTGCTTCTGTCGCCTATATCATCCGCGAAGGCGCTGCGGTCTACCGCTCCGTCGGCACCGAAAAATCGCCGGGCACAAAGACCTTTGCTTTGACCGGGCATGTCGCCAACACCGGTCTGATCGAAGTCCCCTTCGGCACCACCCTCCGCGAAATCGTTTACAATATTGGTGGCGGGGTCACCGATAATTCCGGACGGGTTACCGGCGAGGATTTCAAAGCCGTGCAGATCGGCGGGCCCTCGGGAGGCTGCCTGACTCCGGATCTGCTCGACCTGCCGCTGGATTTCGACTCCCTGAAAAGCGCCGGCGCAATGGTCGGCTCCGGAGGGCTGGTGGTCATGAACAAGCAGACCTGCATGGTCAGCATCGCACGCTTCTTCATGCAATTCACTCAGAATGAATCCTGCGGCAAATGCGTTCCCTGCCGCGAAGGCACCAAACAGATGCTCGCCCTGCTCGATGACATCATTGAAGGGCGCGCCAACGAAGATACTCTCGACCTGCTCGAACAGACCGCCAGGGCCGTCCAGCTGGGTTCCCTCTGCGGCCTGGGTAAAACCGCCCCGAACCCCGTCCTGTCAACGCTGCGCAACTTCCGCGATGAATACGAAGCGCATGTTTTCCGGAAAGTCTGTCCGACGGGGGAATGCAAAGCGCTGGCCCGTCCGGAAATCGATGCGGCACTCTGCAAAGGCTGCACGGCCTGCGCCCGCAAATGTCCGGTTGGCGCCATCACCGGCAAACTCAAGGAAGTGCATGTCATCGATGGGGACAAATGCATCAAATGCGGCGCCTGCAAGGCCGCCTGCCGTTTCAATGCCATCACCGGAATTTAAAAAAAGCAGAAATACGTAACAGAGTTTTTTTAACAACGAAAGACACAAAATGGCACGAAAAAAAATCATGGCAAATACACTCATGCAAGCAGTTAACGCACTGCCATGATTTTTTTCGTGCCATTTCGTGCTTTTCGTTGTTAAAAAATACCACTGCCACAGAAAAATATCCCAATAAGGAGAGAGCCATATCATGTCTGATACAACGATCAAAAAGCTTAGCGTCAACGGGCGGGAAGTGACCTTCAGCGATGAGCGCAACCTGTTGGAAGTCATCCGCAAAGCCGGCATTGACATACCGACCTTCTGCTATCACTCCGAACTGAGCATCTACGGCGCCTGTCGCCTCTGCCTGGTGGATGTAGAAGGCAAGGGGGTCATGGCCTCCTGCTCGACCCTGCCGGCACCCGGCATGGTCATACAGACCGATACCAAAGAAATTCGCAATATGCGCAAGATCAATATCGAGCTGCTGCTGGCCAACCATAACCGGGAATGCCCCACCTGCACCCGCAGTGCCAACTGCGCACTACAGGATATCGCACACCGCCTTGGTGTGGAAACCGTGCGCTTCAAGGCCCCGCGCAAAGAAGAACCCATCGACGACAGCTCACCGTCAATCGTACGCGATCCCAACAAGTGCGTGCTCTGCGGCGACTGCGTCCGGGTCTGCTCGGAAATTCAGGGCATCGGGGCGATTGACTTCGCCTTCCGGGGTTCGAATGCCAAAGTCGCGCCCGCCTTTGATGCCAGCCTGGGCAAAGTCGAATGCGTCAACTGCGGACAATGTGTGGCCGTCTGTCCGACCGGAGCTCTGACCCCGAAACAAGATCGCTCGAAAGTCTGGGATGCGCTCTATGACCGCAAGAAAACGGTAGTCGTTCAGGTAGCACCTGCGGTGCGTGTCGCCCTCGGTGAATATTTTGGTGCCAAGCCTGGTGAAAATGTCGCCGGCAAGCTGGTAGCGGCCCTGAAGCTGATGGGGTTCAAACATGTGTATGACACAAGCTTCACTGCCGACATGACCATTTTTGAAGAGGCCAACGAGCTGCTTGAACGCATTCAGGGCGGCAAAGAGCTCCCGATGTTCACCAGCTGCTGCCCGGCCTGGGTCAAATATGCGGAAATTTATTTTCCGGAGCTTTTGCCGAATGTATCGAGCTGCCGGTCCCCTCAGGCCATGTTTGGTTCGGTGGCCAAGAAAGTCCTTCCGGAGCAGCTTGGCTGCCGTCGCGAAGACCTGGTCGTCGTCTCAATCATGCCCTGCACTGCCAAGAAGTTTGAAGCGCAGCTGCCCAAATACAGTGTGGACGGCAAGCCCGAGGTCGATATCGTCATCACCACCAGTGAAGTGCAGCGCATGATCAACTCCCTGGGCATCCAGCTGCAGGAACTCGAACCGGAAGCCTTCGATATGCCAATGGGATTCGCTACCGGCGGCGGCGTCATCTTCGGCGCCTCCGGCGGCGTTATGGAAGCCGCCCTGCGCTATGTTGCCGAAAAACTCGACAACAAGCCGCTGGTGAAAGTCGACTTCAAGCAGGTTCGCGGTATGGATCATCTCAAGGAGGCCACGCTGCAGATTGCCGGAAATGAGATCAAAGTCGCCGTCGTTCACGGCCTGGCCAACACCAAAAAGCTGCTGCAGGATATCAAGGCCGGCAAAGCGAAATATCATTTTGTCGAGGTGATGGCCTGCCCCGGCGGCTGCATCTCCGGCGGCGGTCAGCCCTGGGGAGCGACGGATCGAATCCGGGCTCAGCGTCAGCAGGGGCTGTACAATGCCGATAAGGCACATCAAGTGCAGAAACCCCAGGACAACTACCTGGTGCAGCGCTGCTACGAGGAACACATCGGCGGCAAACCGGGCTCCCACGAAGCCCATCACCTGCTCCATACCGATTATCAGAACCGCAGCCAGATTTTTGACGCAAAACTGCCGATCATGCGCGGCACCGAAAGCAAACGCCTGCCGGTGACTGTGACCATTTGCGCCAAACAGGAAAACTGCCCCGGACAGCTGCTGCTGGGAATGCTCAGCGACTATGTCAAAACCAGGCAATACACCCCCTGGATTGATATGGACGCCGCCTTCTCCTCACGCCCGGCCAAAGATGGTACCATTTGCGTTACCGTCGGTGATCAGATTGTCGAACGGACTCGTTTCCACAATGCCATGAACACCCTCGAACAACTGCAAAATCAGGCCGCTTTCAAAAACATCACAGAGGCCATCGACAAGGCGCTCACGCAAATCCGATAAGAAATAATTCCCCCTGGCTGCCGGAAGTGGTTTCTCCTCCAGTACTGCTTCCGGCGGCCTTTTTTTTTAACCACGAAAAAACACGAAAAGACTTGGGGTGGACTGGCGTCCACAACCTAAGTTTCAGGACACAGACAGAACACGGACGGGACACGGACGGGACACGGACGGCCTGTGAAAGGATGAATTTGACTGTTGTTTTTATGGATTTTATGGGATATCCCCGTTCCCGTATTTGTCCGTGTTTAGTCCGTGTCCCGTCCGTGTTTAGTCCGTGTCCAGTCTGTTTCCATTGCAAAAAAATCTTTCAGGAAAAACAAGATTTTGAGGGATAGTAGTACGAAAAAATTTCATAGGAAGCGGCTTTGACTGCGGGAATGCGTTGTTCATCCCATGAAATTTTTCGGGCCGTTAGTGTCTTTCGTTGTAAAAAAATACCACTGCCACCCAGCTTTGCTGACGCATTACTTTCAGAACGGCATTGACTGCCAAGACACCTTGATTCATATTGGAAAAACGGACAAAATACATATATTTATCATTGGATAAACGGACAAAAAAAGCAAAAAAAATATTGGATAAACGGACAAGTCAGCTTGTTTGAGCTTGCGAAAGACTCTGCATGCCATATAGTAATAGGAGGATCAAATTGAAGGGGTGACATCGATGCTGCAACGTAAGATCAGTGCTAAATTAACGAGTTTTTTTGCCAGCAACCAGCGGAAAGCTCTGTTGATCACTGGGGCCCGCCAAGTTGGCAAAACCTATATTATTCGGAATTTCGCTAAAACGGCGTTCAAATCTTTTGTCGAAATTAATTTTTATGAGAATGCGAAGCTGCAGTTGTTATTCAAAGAGTGCACTGACGCGGAAAATCTGCTATTGCGCATTTCGGCGGTCAGCAAATCCCCGCTGCTGCCTGGCAACACGATCATCTTTCTCGATGAAATACAGGAATGCCCCGACATCTTAACCGCCATTAAGTTTCTTGTCGAAGATGGACGTTACAGCTATATCCTCAGTGGCTCATTGCTCGGCATCGACTTAAAGGACATCCGTTCCCTCCCCGTGGGCTACTTGGATATTGTCAACATGTACCCAATGGATTTTGAGGAATTTGCGAATGCACACAAGGTGTCTGCAAACGTCATGAATGCCCTGCGTTCAGCATATGAAAATCATACGGAAGTCGATCCGGTCATCCACGCGAAAATGCTCGAATTGTTCAAACTTTATCTGATTGTAGGAGGAATGCCTGCGGTTATTGCAAAATACTTGGCAAGCAATGATCTCCGCCAAGTCCTCGATGAGCAGCGAGCCATCGTCAGCTTGTACCGGCGTGACATTGCCAAATACGACCAGGAAAATAAACTCTACCTGGAAGAAATTTTCGCTTTGATCCCAAGCGAATTGAATAGCAGGAACAAGCGCTTCATTCTAAAAAAACTGAATGAAAACTTCAAATTTTCGCGTTACAGCCATAGTTTTCTCTGGTTACGGGATGCCGGCGTTGCCTTGCCGGCCTATTGCGTCTCCGAACCGCTTGTTCCGCTGATGATGTCAAAATCGACCAATTTGTTCAAATTATTTCTCGGCGACGTTGGTTTGCTGGTGTCTATGTGCATGAATGATATCCAGATAAAAATTCTTACTGGCGATGTATCGATCAACTTTGGCTCCATCTATGAGAATGTCACAGCCCAGGAATTAAAAGCGCATGGCTTCGACCTGTACTATTTCAACAGCAAAAAACAGGGCGAAATTGATTTTCTGGTTGAACAGGGCGGGAAAGTCCTCCCTCTGGAAATAAAATCCGGTAAGAACTATATGCGTCATGCAGCTTTAGATAATCTTCTTGGCAATCCTGACTATGCCATTCCGCTGGGCTATGTGTTTCACAATGACAATGTGAAAATCACAGACAAAATTATTTATTTGCCTATTTATATGCTAATGTTCCTGCAACAAGAAACCATCCCGGCATCCATCGTCTACAAACCGGACTTCTCATCCCTGCAATAAAATATTCGCCCCTTTTTGTGTCTTTTCGTTGTTAAAAAGCATCACTTTTCAAGCATTCTAGTGGCATTGAAGATGGCGATCAGAGCCACGCCGATATCGGCAAAGACGGCTTCCCAGAGGGAGGTTTGGCCGGCTATGCCGAAGGCCATAAAGGCAATTTTGATTCCCAGGGCAAAGATGATATTCTGCAGGAGGATGCTGCGGTTTTTGCGCGCCAGGC
>JAQVUB010000181.1 GCA_028699735.1 Lentisphaeria bacterium
CTGACCCTGGAAATTTGCTTCGGCCATACCCCGGATCAGGCTGTAGGTGACTTTCAAACCTAGGGGTGTCTTCAGCGGTCGTTCACGGCTCCAGGCTTCCAGGCCGATAAAATCTCTGTCGCACCAGAGATAGAGCTGTTCGAGGTCTTCCGGGGCATAGCTTACGCCCAAAAGGAGTCCACGGCCACGATCAACCAGCGCATAGGCAGGACTTTCGGGCATAATTTCGCCTGCAGGCGCGGGGGTTTCCACCAGGATTCCTTCTTTTTTGCAGAGCACACTGAGCCAATGCTTGCCGTTGCGCCCAAGGAAAGTAAATTCCGGGCGGTGTTTCATGCGAAAGGCTTTTCGCTGATCAACGTCTGCGGTGAAGAGGGAGTGAATGGTCAGCCTAGGCAGTCCGGGATTCAGCGTCATGGTTCTTGAGCTGACCGCCTTGAACGTATCAGGCAGTGGTGCAGACATGGAAATGATCACTTCGCCCGATGGTTTCCTTTCCATTTCCGGCTGAAAATGGACGCCGGCAGTCAGGCCATAGCGGTTGACCAATTCCAGGAAGCCCAATTTTTGGAATGAATTTTTGTCATGTGCTGCATCGAGGCGTCCGTATAAGAATTCGCAATTGGAGATGCGGTCGATCATGCTGAAGACAGCGCCATTGTATGCGGGGAGCATTTTCAGAGTAAAACTCCCGTTGTCAATCCGGTATATCTCCTTGCCTGGATCGGCTTCCTTTTCCATTCGGACGGGGGATTCCGCGTAAAGTGCTTCAGGTTCGAGCATTCGTACCTCGAATTCTCCGATGGTTTCCTGCATAATATTCCAGAGTTCCCGTTTGGGGAGCGGGGTATTGAGCACTTCCAGGATTTTACCGGGGAGGAAGATTCGGGTCACACCGGAATCATTAACCGGGACCTTGCGCTTTTGGGCACCATCGCTGACTTTGATGGTCCAGGCAGGCGGTTCCTGTTCATCCATACCCACGCTGAAGGAAAAATCGCCCACTTTGAACAGATTCGAGCGTTCGAGCACCCTGCGCGACATGATGATTTCGGGGGCAGCCCAGCATGACCAGGAAAGAAAGAAGGCAAATCCCAAATACAGCAGGCTTGATTTCATCCTGATACACTCCTTATTTTTCGCACTTGACAGCAATTGCCCGCCCGCCTGCCGGGAAAACCGGGATCAAGGCCGAATTTTCTGAATCCATGTTGCTGAAATTCAGTTTTGCACCGGACTCAATGTCATAAGCCGCCAGAACCTTTTTAGCAAAAGATATCGGCAGATTTTTCCAGGTATCCGAATGATTCAGGACGAAGACATAGCGGAAGTCATCGTCTCCCTGCCAGGTGAAGAGGCGGGCAGCAGGGTCTTTTGAGAAGGTGAAACGTCCCGCCAGTGGTTTGGCCAGCAATTGTCCGGCGATGGGATTCATTTGATCGGCAAAACCGGTCATGGAAAATCCGCAATAGATGATTTCTCCTTTGCCAAAGGGAACGGAGATTGCTGCCGGAGTGCCGTCGTCATAGCGCAAAATCACTCGCGTCTTTTCCGGTTCCATGCTTTCGTAAGCGATACTGGCCGGGCCGAATTCCTCGACCGTCAGAAGCGGCGCGACTCTGCTGCCATCGGAAAGCGGGGATGCCTTCCGTCCAATCGGCACAATTCCGCAGGCATCAAAGAGCTTGCCATCCTCATTTTTATAGGGGTCGTATGCGCCACAGAGCCCGATCAGGATCAGCTGTTTTCCCTGTCGGGCGAACTCGAGCAGGCGAGTGCCGGTTTCCGGTTGCAGGTATGCCGCCTGCGGAACGATCAGGGTATCGAGGCGGGAAAGGTCTTCTGACATTTTGTCACGAGTGATCATTTCATAGGGGATATGCATGTGGTCAAGAAGTTCATTCCAGCGGTCGAAGAGGCGGAAATACTGACTGAACAGAGATTGATCCAGCGCCGTATCTGTCAATCCGCCGCGAGCTTGGGATTTGGTTACAAAGGACCAGTACAATCCGGTGTGAGCGTGATCGCGGGGGATGCCGGCACCCAAGATATGCTGCCAGCGGTTTTTATTTTTGATAAAGTGTTTGATTTCCGTTCCGGTCAGGTTCAGGGTGCCATCATATTCTCCCATACGCAGAGGGATTCCGCCGACCCGCCATTCGTACGGAGCAAATTGTCCCATTCCCTGGGCCGTGTAATAGAACATCGCAAAACGCTGACTCTTCTGGTATTCGTTTTCCGCACCGTTCACCTGCCAGGGGCCTGAGTACGAAATCCATTTCGGCTCATTGTTGTCTGCGAGCTGGCCGCGCCGTCCCAGCCCGATCTGATACCAGGCCCGCGATGTCGGCGTGTTGTGAGCGGCGGCAAAATCCAGATATTGATTATAGCGGTAAAATTCCACGCCGTCGAGTGGGGAGACCTGATTGATGCAGCCGGTCAGCACACAGCCCGGGTCTTTCCTGCGATAGGTCGCAGAAACCGTCTTCATGTAATTGAGGAAAGCCTCTGAACGGAACGAGATCCAGTCAAACATATTGGCCTGTTCGGCCTTGTTTGTGGCGTAGGTGCGCGGCGGGCTGATTTGCTCAAAATTTTCAAAGTTGGTACCCCAGAGTTGATTGAGCCGCTTCAGATCACCATGGATTTTTTTGAGGTATTGGCGATATTTTGCGAAGCCGAATTCGCTGTATCCGCCCAGTGCCATGCCTTCGTGCGTAATGGAACGGGTATGTACCCCGGGCAGACCGGCGGTACGGGCGGCCATGAATTCAATCAACGACTGGAATTCGGGCGTTTCGGTGGCGCTGGAAATGATGCCATAGCCGGTGAGATGGTGGAGGATATCGCCGGGATTTTTGGAGTGAGTGAGGGTACCCTGGCGGAGATTTGCCAGATAGGGCGTATCGTTTTCGATGACTTTGCGGCAGAGCGGTTCGGGCAGCATAGCTGAATTGATTTCATGGGAGGTGAATTGATCGAGGCCGGTTGCCTTGACATAGGCACGGTAGACTTCCTTGGCGGATTCGTCGTAGCGGAGCTGTTCCGGGGTTGGCAGGCGGTAGGTCGAGGGCAGCGAATAGTTGGTCAGGCAACCGCCGCGTACCCCGGTCGAGGCGATGGTGCGGCCATTCTCATATTCAACAAAAAGTGGCGGAGCCGCAAACCAGCTGACAGGATGATAATCCGCACAGGAATACTTGATATCAATCACCCCTTTTTCGGCATAACGTGCAGGCAGCTCAAACGAGCGTTCCGGCGCCAGAACGGAAAGGAGCCGGGTGCCTTCCTCGAGATAATCCTCGATGCGCTCCAGCAATTGACTCACTTCTGCGAGCAGACTCTCTTTGCGCTTGACTGCAAACGGACGCCGGTTGAAACGGAATTTGGCAAACAAAGAGGCGTATTCCAGAGAAGCCTTCTCGAGCATGCTGAATTCCTCTGTCAGGTTGCTTATTTTTCCGGTATCGATGGGCAGGGAACGCAGCCGGTTGTTTTCGCTGTGAAAGATCAGATCGCGTTGAAGGTAGATTGCTTCGGTATATCGATCCTTCATCGCAGTGATCTGTTTTTTCAGTTTCTTCAAATTTTGATAATATTCCGGGGTCGGGTCGGAGGGCAGTTTGGAGCGGCACAGGGTTATCAGATATTTCAGATACTTTGGACCCTGATCCGTGTGCAAAAGTTTCAGAGAGGGGTTTTTGCTCAGAGTCGCTGCGATGTCAGCGCAGACAACCGTCGAACCCGGGAAAAAATCACACCAGTGGCGAACCAGAGCCGTATGCTGAGCAACGGCATTGCCTGCGGAATCGATAATTTCAATGGGGGAGACATCCTGACAGTCATGGAATTCCATTTTGCCGGGGCTGAGGGTACTGGTCAGGCGCCACTGACATTTGTGCAGGCTTCTTCCGGAAGCCCAGCGGATGCCGGTAAGCTCGATTGGCTCAAAGGGGCTGACTTTCTTGCTTCCGTCATCCTGTTTCAGGGTTATTGGCGCATAATTGTTGTTGAAGCCTTTATAATTGAACGAGGCAAAATCGGCGACGCAGTGTGCCGCTCCAGCCAGGGGGATGATCCAGGCCGGCGCCTCTACCCATTTACCGTCTTTCTCCTGGAGTGTCCGTTCGGGGTGTCCGTCAGTTATCAGATGTCCTCCACGGGCAAGAAATTCCGGGATGAACACCTGCCACAATACAAGGGGGGTCTCTTCCGCAGCGGGAAGCAGTAGCAGATCACACTGAGATAGCTTTGCTATTTCCGGCAGCGTGACCAGGATGGCTGCTTCGCCACATTGCTGCAAATCCGACAGGATGGACTGGACGGCATCCTGATTGTTTGCCCAGCTGAAAACCGCACATTGTTGCGGTTCTGCCGCTGACAGTATCCCGCAAACAAGAAGCAGACAAAATATTGCTGATTTCATTTTCCCGTTCTCCCTTTGTCTGAGAAGCGCAGCAGCCGGATGCAGCCCTCAAAACCATTGACAATCAGTTGATCCTGCTTGTCACGCTGCCATGGAGCAGGATAGATGCCCAGGCGGATTCTTCGGGAATTGACCAGGCTGACCGGCCCCGGAAGCTCCTTCTCCGCAAGCTTGATCCCATTAAGAAAAAGCGATAAGCGTTTTTCGGAAAAGCTGACCTGGAGATGATGGAAGACTCCTGTTTTCAGAATGCTTTTCTCGAACGCTCCTTCGAGTGCCTCTGCCTGCCCATTCAGCGCATAGTAAAAGACAACATGGTTTTTTTGCCAGTTTGACAGAGCCAGGGCGAACCCGCGCTTTTCACTGAGGGATTTATTGCCTGCCAGATAAGCGACCGGTTTATTTTGCAGGGCTTCCGCGGAATCACTTTTGAAAATGATATCGATTGAGAAATCCCCGCCGGTAATCCGCAGAGCTTCCCCTCCGTTGATTTCGGCATAGCCGCCCTTGCCGTCGAAAAGCAGCCCATCGCTTGTAACCTGGGGAACTTTGGCTTTCTCCATAGCTTTCAGTGCAACAGTGCTGCCAAAGCCGCTTTCGTCTTCAAACTGACCATCACTCTGCCGGCTGAAATCCCAAAAAGCAACGCTGTGTTCATCCGGCTCCGGAAAAATCTGATTTTCCTGGGCTGTCAGGGGTATGGCAATCACTGCCAGTAGCAGGAACAGGTTTGTCGTCTTCATCGTTCTCCCTTTCCATTGATGCGAAGGTAATGCGTAAATGAACCTGGGTAACAGAGGAATTCTTTTTGAACAACGAAAAGCACGAAACGCTCCGAACAAATTTCATAGGTAGCTGCTTTGACTGCGGGACTGTGTTGTTCATCCCATGAAATTTTTTCGTGTCGTTAGTTTCTTTCGTTGTAAAAAAATACTGCCCTCCTGCTTTGCTGACGTATTACATGCGAAAGATCATTCAGTCATGAAAGTTTGCCTGTTCGGGGATGCCGATCAGGCGCACGCTGTAGTCCAGAAAGAGGGCATTCATTTTGTTGTCGTGGCGGCGTTCCGTGCGAGTGATGTAGAGTGTGCTTCCCCAGCAGGCGGTTGCGGCGGTATAGAGGTCATACGAAGAGGATTCGGTGACATAAATCAGTCTGGATGGATATTTGATCTTGCTTTGTTTGCAGTGTTTGGCGATGCTGCTGCACAGACTGTTGTGCAGCGCCGCCACACCGTCGCCATAGTACCCTACGACAGCATTCATCAGATAAGAATATCGTTTGTTTTTCCAGCTGCCGGAACCGGCATTGGGAGCGCGATGCGAGGGACACTGGTTGATAAGGCGCTGACTGGTGTCGCCATTCCAGCTTGAGAAGCTGACGCCGGGCATCGCCAGATGACGCAGATAACTGTAATAATCGTTCCATTCCCGGCCAAGTCCCACATTGCCCAGGCCAGTCGTGTCCGCACCCGGGAAAAATCCCACCCGGGAGGGGCGGCAGAGCCAATCGTCACATTCATCGACATAGAGAAGCAGGCCAAA
>JAQVUB010000182.1 GCA_028699735.1 Lentisphaeria bacterium
GACTGACCAGACCAACTGCGGACAGATGCAGCTCATTGAGCGCCTTGTCCAGCTCCGCACGCTCGACCAGATTGGCAACCCCGCTTTCCAGAAGATGAACAAAAATCAGCTCGGAAACGGATTTGCCGGCCTGATCCAGCTCCGCCTGGCGCCCCCGAGACTCAAAAGGCAGCACTGCAACCACCGGAACAAACTGCGACTCCCCCCCGGACGGAACCCCCACGTCCTGAGCACGAAGAAGCAGCACAGACAAAACTGCACAGATAACAATGGTGACTTTTTTCATGGCTTTTTCTCCTCGATGATGGCTTTCAGCAAAAGGATGTTATCAATGGATTGAAAATCAAACTCCGGGCTGAACAGATATCGTCTCCGCTTCTCTGCTTTCAACAGAATATAACCCAAAGTTCCCGTGCAGTCGGCAATCTGCTCCCGTTGGTCATATAAGACGCTGAGACAGCCCCCTTTCTTCGTGTGATGAAGGGAAATTTCTGCCCAGGTTCCGCTGATTGGCACCGGAAATGCCCTGCGTTCAGGAAAACAGAGGGTAAGCGCCTCCTGATCACCGCAGTTCGGCGTCTCGCCAATGCAAATTTCTGCATCTTCACGGAACTTCAGGCCATGCTTGCGCAATTCCGAGGCAAGACGGCCTTCCGGATCCGTAAATCTTGCTGCAAAACCAGCCAGGATATGCGGCGGCCAAATGCATACCTTTGCCTGTTTCCGCCCATTGACAAACAAGCTTACGCTCTCCTGAGTTCCCGGCTGCAAGGCCGGCAAATGCACCCGTGCCCCGCCCTGAGAAATGCCGCTGAAAAGCTCCCGGCCATGCTCCGCAACCAGAGTCCAGGCGGCTCCCTCCGGCAACGGCAAAACCTGCTCCCGGCCTGACCAGACATGGATCACAGGCAAATCTTCAGCATGCAGAACAGCGCCGCAAACAACCAGAACAAAAACTTGCATAACAACCATTTTCCATGCATTCATCAGACTGCCCTCCTGTTGTTTATAGTATTTCGTAATTGAAGCCGCATGACAGGAACTTTTTTTACAACAAAAGACACAAAATAAAACGAAAAAATATTCGTGTCTTTTCGTGTTTTTTCGTTGTTAAAAAATTTTCCGATGGCTTTATTCTATGATGAACGGGCGATTTCCGCCGACAACTTCAGCTTTTCCGCCGCGTTCTGCAGTCAGCTTTCCGCCGCCGGGCAAAGACAGGTTTTCGACCTTGACATCCCCCCATTTTGAGGGCATGCCGCGGAATAGCCTGATTTTGTCAAAGCGGGTATAGGCACACATTTCATTGAAGGCGGAAAGAAAACCTCCGGTACCATCCAGCTGCATGACTTCGTTCGAATCTTTCGGCTTGGCAATATCATGACGGCGATGCGAGATCAGGGAAAGCATGCGCGGCAGGTAAACCGTTGCCAACCCTTCATTGACAAAAATCTCTTTCCAAATATTGAACAACTGCATAGGAGCCTCGTTCAGCCCCATACGGGTATAAATCATATTCGCCCACGGAATGCACCACTCGCTCCATTTGCCAAAACCCATGGAAATCCAATGGTCAATGGAGTTGGAAAGAACAGCCTCCATCTCCCCGGAAAATGTCTCCGGCAGAGAATCAAAGGGCCAGATCGCCCCCAGATGCGAGTGATGACGGTGACATACCGCCAGATCCTGACCTTCCCAGATGGCAATCCTGGATTCGTCGCGCTGTCCATAATGATCGTAACCGCTGCTCGTTGTATAATGGGGAATTTTATCCAGTATCTGACGCCAGACCGCTCGTTCAGGCAGATTCAGGATGGATGCCGCTTGCATCAGAATGTCTGCCAGTTTCCGGATGGCCGCCAGCTGATACGACGGGTTACGCCCTGCAACGGCGCAGTTATTTGGATTCGATGAAGCATATTCCGCGGAGATCGCCACCGGGATATTGAAATCCTTATCGAGCATGCACTCATAGCCACGCATGATCTTATAAATATAAGGCCACGCCCGGTTGCGCAGAAATGCAAGATCATTGGTATAGCGGTAATAATCCCAATACAGAAGTGCCGTCCATGCACCGCAGGCAGGATCCAGAGAGGAACCCGCACCAATCCCGCCGCACTGCGCGCCGCGGTCATCCACAGCATGCAGTTGCCAGAAAGCATCATCGACCTTGAAAAGGGCTTTGGCATTGCGGGTGAGAGCCCCCTGAAAATCCCGGCTTTCGATCATCTCAAACAGCGGCAGCAGATGTTCAGGGATGCCCAGCGCAAAACACGGGCCGTAGATCATCTGCACATTCACATTAAAATGGAAATCTCCGCTCCATTGTGCTTCCTGATACTCTTCGTGCCATGGCCCCTGCAGCCCGCCGGCTTTTCCAAATGGGCAAGTCGCCGCCCCCAGTTTATAAACACTGAAATCATAAAATCGGTTCCACCAGGGGTCCGGCGTTGTGATTCGCGGGGTGCGTTCGCGCAAAGAGGTCCACCATGCCTGGGTGAATGCAAGCTGTGAATCCATTGCAGAATCATCGCCTTCATCATTGGTGAACACTTTATAACCATATGCGGTTTTGACCGCACGAAACGTGAATTCAGGATCCGCAGGCGCTTTGATCTTCCATCCGTCCGGAAGCATCTCATAGGGCCCCATACCGCGTTCGGCATTGAAAGAGGCACTCTTCGGAAAATCTGTAGCCGGACGCATCGTAACGCTTTTTACGGCTCCGGCTGGATCAAACAAATAAAGAATATTCTGTTTCAGAACAGAGACCAGCCTGAGCCGGGTTGTATCTGACAAAATCACCTGAAGCGAACCGCTTTCATATTCCAGTTCGGCCTGCATGGGACGGATCCCGGATGCAAAGTGAAACTCAAAACGACCTGCAGGAAGACGCCGTGGACGGACGGTAAAGGTCTGAGTCTTGTGGAAGAGATTATTCATACCCGGATCGAAGCCCTTGGTCTTTGCGTATTCCACAAAGGCAGCATAACGGTCGCGGTCATCCAGGTATTCCCCTCCGCGATGGTCCCAAAGGTCGTTCTGGTTGACCGTCACATTCAGAGTATCGCTCCCCCAAACCAAAACACCAAAATTTCCGTTTGACAGTGGTACACCGGTATGGGGTCGGTCCAACGGAAAATTCACTTTCAGTAAACTCATTGTATGCTTTCCTTCCTTCCCAAAACCGGAAAAATGACTCTGCAACGATTTTTTAATGGGTTCTCGCGGTGTCAGCTTAATGTTTTCCCAGACATTCCCACCTGAGTTTTCGGCAATCATTGAAATAAGCTTCAACCGGAAGCAAATCAAATTCCCTGGCAATGTCCTGCGCTGTAAATTCAGTGGTACAGCTGTACAGAATTCCTTGCCCGGAGGGGGAATCATGGTCAATCAGTACCTTCTTGCCATACTTGCGCTGAATATCGGCATATTTATCGCTGTTGTAAGCACCGTGCATAACAAAACGATCCAGGTTGATCCGGGCGCGGGCAATCCGGTTATAATAAGTCGTAGTGTTGATGCGGCGTCCAAGCGGATCGTAGATCTCACTGGCACAGTCCTTAATCGCCCCGATGAGAAAGGCGTGCGTGCGGAAGGCCCAGTTCTGCATGACCGGACCTCCGTGAAAGTAGCTGGAAAAGCAGATGATATCCGGCGCCTGAACAACATAAGCATCGCGCAGTTCATCGAAATTCAAATCGAAGCAAAGCGCCCCGCCGAGACGTCCCGCCGGCGTCTCCACAGTCACTGCTCCCTCTCCAGGAATGGTTCCCCCGCGCATGGCGCCATCGGTCGGAAACATCTTGTGGTATGCCCCGAGATACTGCCCTTCGGTGCCGTAATAAATCAAAGACTGCCGCCCGCCGTCCGGGTACATGGTACGCAGACAGCCCGCAACCGTGCAGTGATTGCGTCTGGCAAACGCAATATATTCCTGAAGCAGTTCGCCTGGATGCTGGATATCCTCACCAGTTCCGACCGGTTGACTCATCATCATCGTTTCACAGGTCACAACCAGATCAACCCCAGTCCCATCAAGCTTTTTAGCTGCTTCGCGAAATTGGATCAGGGCTTCCTCGCGGCTTTCCTCCTGCCTTTCCATAACCATGCCGCTGATGCCCGCTACATCAAGGATCTTCGCCATAAACTCTCCTTTAAAAGACGATTTCAGAATGCTCCGCTTTTTTCATGATCCAAGTTTGTGTCCATAAATCAAGAGTATGTGGGAACGTTTCAGACAAGCAAATAACAAAACCATACTGCTCTGAAATATAGTAGTCTTTTCATATCGGGCAAACCCACACATCTACTCTGTCACAAAAAAAACAAAGTGGCGACGAGTTGAAAACACAGAGACTATTTGGATAACCTTGGACGGAGCCTGCGCAGCAGTATTCCTCTCCAAAATAGGTTGTCCCATTGAACAACGAAAAGCACAAAACGACCCGAAAAAATTTCATGGAAGCGGCGTTGACTGCCAGCATGCGTCGTTCTTCCCATGAAATTTTTTCGGGTCATTTTGTGTCTTTTCGTTGTTTGTAAAGAAAATACCGATGTCACCCAGTTCATCTGACGCATTACCTTTTAAAACCCACACCCTTTCATGATTTTTCCCGGAGGATCTTGAAAATTTGCCACCCGGAATTATCTTATAGTATAATCTGAATTTTACGCCAGCATAGCTCAGTGGTAGAGCAGCTCATTCGTAATGAGCAGGTCCTCGGTTCAAATCCGAGTGTTGGCTCCAGTTGTCGCCGTCTCCTGTCAAACCAGAGGCGGCTTTTTTATTACCAAGGAAAAAGGAAAAAACTTGCTTTTCTCATAAAACACAATACATTTTCTTGGTCAATATAGTTATGCATTGATCTGTTATTTTTTTACCCTGCAAAAACGAAAGATGTATGTTCATGCATTATCTCGAAGAAGCAAAGCAGCTGGCCACCATGGATTATCAGGCTGATCCCAAAGTCCGTGAGCGGATCCATCAGCTGACCAATTATGACGAAGCGATGGTACCGGTCTACGATTTGCCGTCCCCTCTGGATAAACCCGATGGAAGCAAAGTCAAGACTGCATTTGAATGGGTTAATTCCCAGCGCCCGGCCATCTTCAAAATGTTCCAGGAACAGATGTATGGCAAAATACCGCCAAGACCCGATCAGACACGCTTCGAAATCCTCTCCATCCGGGAAGACGCGCTGGACAATACCGCCATCCGCAAGGAAGTGCGCCTGCATTTCAGCATGAATTCCGGAAAAAAACATGCCATTGACCTGCTGCTCTACGCCCCAAAAAGCGCAGCAACAGCCCCCGTTCCGGCTTTTCTTGGACTTTGCTTCAAGGGAAATCATGCCACCACCGATGAAAAAGATGTGCGCATGACTGGTGCGTCCCTTGGAGATCCCGCCCTGCTCTCCGAAGAAACCCGCGGCATCCAGTCCGCACGATGGCATTTCCGGGAACTGGTCAAAGCCGGATATGCCGGCGCAGTGGTCTGCTATCACGATATCTTTCCGGATCGCGCTGATGGCTGGGGACAGAGCGTCCTCAATCTCTTTGAAGACCTTGCCGGCTTCAGCGGAGCTCACCAGCAGTATTCCTCGATCGGCGCTTGGGCCTGGGGACTTTCCCGAGCTATGGACTACTTGGAAAGCGATCTGCTGATTGATGCCGGACGGGTTGCCGTGCATGGGCATTCACGCCTTGGCAAGACTTCACTCTGGGCCGGTGCCTGCGACCGGCGATTCCGGATCGTCATCTCCAATGATTCCGGTTGCGGCGGTGCCGCCATCGCCAGACGCATGTTTGGCGAAACCTACCTGTTTATCGTCAATGCCATGCCGCACTGGTTTGTGAAACCTTTCCGCAAATATATCGCCAATGAAGAAAACATGCCCTTTGATCAGCATTTCCTTATTGCTCTGTCTGCACC
>JAQVUB010000183.1 GCA_028699735.1 Lentisphaeria bacterium
CATGGGAAGTACAACGCATGAAAAAGCAGTCAACGCCACTTCCATGATTTTTTTTGTGTCGTTTCGTGTTTTTTGTTGTTAAAAAAATTACCAGCCGGAGAGACTGGCGATGTTCGGAATGCTGGGTTGCACCAGCTTCTTGATAGCTTCGGCATATTCGCGGATTTCCCACTGGGCATGTTCACTGGCCCGCAATTCAATGAATTTCAATAAATTGCTTAAATCGACAGTGGCCCAAAACGTTGTCATCAGGTTTTGCGGCAGTACGCCACGAGCCTGTTCGCGGCAAACCCCTTTTTCCAGCAATTCCTGATAAACCGCCAGAGCAGCGGCATTCTGACGCTTGATCAACTCCCTGCAGAGCTCCTGATCAAGCGTCGCATCCGCAAGCACCGAGGCCTGGCGGTTGTTCTCCGCCTGAGCACGAATTTCCGGGGGCACATAAAACTCCAGATCCTCCTCCGTATATCTGCGGGAGATTTCGTTGTAGGACCAGGTGCGGTGCCGGTGCCATTGGGAACGCACAAACAGGGGACAGTGCACAAGGAACGTAAAGACGACATGTTCCAATGGTGTATTATGATGATTTTCGAGCAGGTATTTGACCAGAAACACATCGCGCTCATTCATCTCTTTGCGCAGTTTTCCGAAAGAGACCCTGGCAGCGTTGACCACGGTCGTTTCAGAGCCCATTTGGTCGACAAGACCGATCCAGCCCTGTCCGCCTAATACCAGGACATGTTGTTCAGGCGGGATATTGACACTGGCAAGCTCAGCCATGTTGTCTCCTTTGTGAATCTGGTGGCTATGAACAATTCAACGGCAAAGAAACTGTAATACGTCAGTAAAGCTGGTAACGGAGGAATTCTTTTTGAACAACGAAAAGCACGAAACAACCCGAAAAATTTCATGGAAGCAGCGTTGACTGCTAGCATGTGTCGTACTTCCCATGAATTTTTTTCGGGTCATTTTGTGTCTTTTGTTGTAAAAAAAGTTTTTTGGACTGAGTCTATTTATTGACGAGTTTAGGTTCGAGATAATCCACGCAGCTCTGAAGGGTTGCCAGCTGCCCATAATCCGCCTCGGGGACTTCCACGCCATACTGCTTGCGAAGCTCCATGACTACATCGAGAAAATCCATCGATTCGAGCTTGCCGCGAAGGCTTTCTTCAGGCCCCAGAGCCGACCAGTCTTCATCCGGGACGATCTCATTGACTATGTCGAGGATGGCTTGCGAAATTTCAGCACGTGTCATTCTTTTCAATCTCCAAGTTGCTTTATTATTATCAAACAGAAAATAAGCGTTATTCAGAAAAGCGCTTCACCACCGTCACGCAGTTGATTCCCAGCATGCCGAAGGAATTGTTCAGGATGGCATCCACCCTCGGAAGTTTTTTGGGTTGGCCAATCACCAGGTTTGGCAGAGCACAGGCGGGATCGAGGTCATCGACATTGATCGTATGGTGAACAGTCAGATCATCGAAGGATGGCAGATTTCCAGCCAGTTCGAGAGCTCCGGCAGCTCCCATGCTGTGACCGATAAAACTTTTTGTGTTGGTAAAATGGGTTTCCGGGCAATTGGCAAAGACCTCGCGAAGTGCCTCGCATTCACGGATATCCCCGGCCGGTGTTCCCGTGGCATGCGTATTGACAATATGGATATCAGAAGGTTGCAAACCAGACCGGCTTATGGCCTGTCGCATGCATTCGGCCTGCCTGACCGAATTGGGCAGCACAGTGTCCGTGGCATCGGAGTTACAGCACCAGCCTGCCAGTTCGCCATAGATGCGGGCCTTGCGGGTCAGCGCCCGGTCGAGCCGCTCCAGCACAAAGATTGCCCCCCCCTCCGATACCACGATACCATTTCTTGACTGGTCGAAAGGACGGCTGGCTTTTGCCGGTTCGGCATGTTTGGCCAAGGCATTCTGACTGTTGAAGGCGGCAAAAATCCCAAAGGTGCCGGGGCTTTCTGAAACGCCACCAGCCAAAGCAATATCAACTTCGCCAAGTAACAGTTGCTGTGCTCCGGTAACGCAGCCCAGATTGCCGGCGGCGCAGGCAGCCCCCAGCGTGAAATGCGGACCGGTAATGCCCAGATTGATGGTCACTTCACCAGCAGGATTGTTGGCCACCGTCCGAGGATTATGATGATGACTCCAGTACTTCGTCTGATACTCATATTTGCTGATCTCGTAAATTTCATTTTCGGTTTCGACATTGCCATGTTCGGTGATGCCGATGAAAACTCCTGTACGAGCCTTTTCAGAGTCCGTCAAATCCAATCCAGCATCCGCCAGCGCTTCATGCACACAATAAATGGCCACCGAGCCGGCTCTGGTTCCAACTCGCAATTCTTTGCGGGTCTGATATTTCAAAGCATCAAAATGACACAGACCAGCCAGGGTGTCACCAAAATACCGCACAGAATATGCCTCCACGCCGGAAATAGAATCCAGCAGATTTCTGCGATATTCCTGCAAATTGCTGCCATTCGGAGAGGCCAGGCCTATGCCTGTAATAACAATGCGTTCACATTCGGTTTTCTTCATGCCCTGACTCAAAATACGATAATCCCTAATAAAACTGGAAAAATGAAAGCTTAATATAAATCATGGTTTGAAATATGCCAGATTGCTGCCGGTTTTTCTTGCAGGGTGCAGGGGACAGGGTAATGCATAAGTGAACCTGGGTAACAGATGAATTCTTTTTTAACAACAAAAAGCACGAACCGACCCGAAAAAATTTCATGGGAAACGGTTTTTACTGGGAGAATCCGTTGTTCATCCCATGAAATTTTTTCGGGTCGTTAGTGTCTTTCGTTGTAAAGAAATACCGCTGCCGCCCAGCTTCGCTGACCTATTACCCCTTTTTTCTCCTGGGGATGAAATTAAAATGAGCTGAGTTCTTGATTTTTGCAAAAAAAACACTATAATTAGCAGTATACCGCATATATGGTATCGCAACAGGTCAAAAGAATTTTCTTTGGCCGGCAAATTCCCTACTCCTTTCTGCATTTATGTTTTTTCCTGTCTTGGTTATGCTTTTGGCAGGGGGCGGGTATTTTTGGTTTTCTGCAGTATATCCTGGGGTTGTCAGATGGCATTGATTGCAGTCACTGGTGGTATAGGTGCGGGAAAATCGACGGTACTGGCGAGGTTCAGGGAGCTAGGTGGCGAAACACTGGATGCGGATGAGGCTGTGCATTCTCTGTATCAGCGTGATTCTGTTCTCTGCAAAGCCATGCAAAAACGCTGGGGTGATGATATTTTAACCCAGGATGGCCTGCCGGAACGGAACAAAATTGCCGGCGTGGTTTTTCAGTCTCAGACAGAATTAGATTGGCTGAATTCTCTGGTGCATCCTTTAGTCAAAGAGATCATTCAGTGGCGAGTTGCACGTTGTTCTGGTGCTTTATATTGTGCGATCCCTTTGTTTTTTGAATGTGGTTGGACGCAGGAAGCGGTTTTCAGCATCGGTTTATGGTGTGATCCTCTCACTCAGCATACCAGACTTTTGCAACGCGGCTGGACGGACAGCCAAATCAAAGCCCGTATCACTCAACAGCTCAGCATGGATGAAAAATTGTTTCGCAGCGACTTTGGGATCATCAGCAATTGTTCCTGGAAAAATCTTCACCGGCAATGTGATGTCATCTTTCAGAGTATCGAGCGGCATCTGAGCCATCTCTGACTTTAACACGACCTATGATGTCTAAGGCTCCCCCAAATCCGGTCGTGGCTCGAGGGAGTTACTGAGCACCTCTCTGTATCAGAACCTGCCCCGAACACTTCATCCTTCAGCTTCTATCCCTTTATTTATCACAAGCTCCTATTTTTTTAAACATAATTGCGAAAGAGAAAAAATGACCATTGATTCTGAACGAAATCCTGAAAAACAGCCTGTGTCGGAAAGCGCTGAAGCCATCAGCGATACAGAAAAACCCCGTCGTCGCGGTCGTCCAAAAAAAGTCGCCACGGAAGAAAGCGATTCCATGAATAAAGAATCTGGCAGCACTGTTCAAGACGGCAAGGTTGCTGCGGGTAGTCCTTCAACGGAGGAGAAGGCGCATGTCCCTGTAGCAAAGGCAGCATCTCCGGTTGCCAAGCCTGTTTCCGGCAGTGATGATGTTTCCCCCCGTTTTATTCCAAAAGTTGTTTATGAACAGGATTCCCTGCAGTCGGAGAATTCAAAGCCGGAAAAACCAGGCGAGGTACCTGGCAATGCCAAGCCCGCGCCGAAATTCACCTTGAATTTTGGTCGTTCGATTCTGCCATTGACAGGCACTCCTGGGCTGGTAAGTCTCTCCGACGGGCAACCGCAACCTTTACGCATTCCCCCGAAGCCAGCCGCCCCGCAGCCCCCTCAATCCGTCATTCCGCCGCCAGCGCCGAGAGAGAAGACTTTTTCGCAGCAGCCGATGCCTGCTGCGAAGCCCGCTTTTTTTCGTCCGGAAGTTGCAGGCAGCATCCAGCCTTCGCCTTCCTCTGCACGAATGAACCGTTCCAACCGGAATGCGCAACGCAACCTGCGCAAAAACGGGAAAAACCCCAGCATGAAAGGTCTCCCGCAAAACTTTGAATATGAGGAAGCAGGGGTTCTGGATGAACAAGGCGGTGTTGCGGACTTCAGTCTGCCGGATCGTGCCATGCGGGAAGCAATGGACTTGTCGCATTTGCAGAGTTTGGAAATGCCGGATTTGCTGAAGATCGGGGAAGCTTTGGGCATCGAGGATGCCGGTACGCGCAGCAAGCATGATTTGATCTTTGAAATCATGAAGAACAATACACCGGACGCCAATGGCATCATGTATGGCAGCGGCGTTTTGGAAGTCATGCCGGACGGCTTTGGCTTTCTGCGCAGTCCTTCTTTCAGCTATCTGGCCTGCCCGGAAGATATCTATCTGAGCCCGTCCCAAGTACGACGTTTTCTGCTGCGAACCGGGGATACCGTCGTTGGCCAAGTACGGCGTCCCCGGGAAAAAGAACGTTTTTTTGCGATGACCAAGCTGGAAACGATCAATGGGGAAGCCCCTGAGCGCAAAAAAGACATTATTCCCTTTGAAAACCTGATTCCGTTTTATCCGACGCAGCGTCTGGTTCTGGAACGCGAACCCGCGGAAATTTCCTGCCGGGTCATCGATCTGGTCACGCCGGTCGGGCGTGGTCAGCGCGGTCTGATCGTTGCTGCCCCACGCACAGGCAAAACGGTCATTTTGCAAAAAATCGCCAACAGCATCACAACCAATAACGATGATATTGTGCTGATCGTCCTTTTGATCGATGAACGCCCCGAGGAAGTGACCGACATGAAACGCATGGTGCAGGCTGAAATCGTCAGTTCCACCTTTGATGAGCCGCCAGACCGTCATGTCCAAGTTGCGGAAATGGTCATTGAAAAAGCCAAACGCCTCGTTGAGCATGGAAGGCATGTTGTCATCCTTTTAGACAGCATTACCCGCCTGGCCCGGGCATACAATACCATTGAACCGCACTCCGGACGCATCCTCTCCGGCGGTGTTGATGCCAATGCCCTGCATAAACCGAAACGCTTCTTCGGTGCTGCGCGCAATATCGAGGACGGCGGCAGTCTTACCATCCTGGCCACTGCATTGGTCGAAACCGGGAGCCGTATGGATGAAGTCATCTTTGAAGAATTCAAAGGCACCGGCAATATGGAACTGCACCTGGATCGCTTCCTCTCTGATAAACGGATTTACCCGGCCATCAATATTGAGAAGAGTGGTACCCGCAAGGAAGAACTCCTGATCCCGGCCAATGAACTGGAGCGCATCTGGGCTCTGCGCAAAGCACTCAGCGGAACGCATCTCAACGACGCCATGGAAATGATCATCAGCAAATTGAAAAAAACACCGAACAATGCGGAATTCCTGCAGTCCCTGCAAATGAAAAACAACTGA
>JAQVUB010000184.1 GCA_028699735.1 Lentisphaeria bacterium
CCAGATAATCATTCTCCTGGTTTTATCGGAATTGGTTGGCGATGGTCTTTTTGATTCATCAATTTTTCTTTAATTTGCTGTAAATTCGTTTTCTCAATTCGACATTCAACCGCGAGAAAGTCTAACCCTATTGAGACAGCACATGAATGCATTGCAAAACCCTAAAAATACCCTTGTAACAGGAACAACAGCATTTCTATTGCTGTTGCTTTCATGTACTATCATTTCGGGATGTATACCCGTATTTTATATTAAAAATCCTTTACCTGAAGATTGTCACAAGCAGTTGGAACTTCATTTGAATCACGACAGTATCAATATGGCCTGGATTTTTTACTCTGTTCCAGGAGAGAAACGGGGGCAGGTTGCCAAATTGGTTTCAACCAGTCCATTTGTCACTAGTTATCCATTCAATGAAATTAATGACAAAATTCGAAATTATGAAGCAATGCTGAAAAATATAGTATTTGGTGTAGGGGCATTCCGATACGCCGAAATCATTGTGTTGTTGGAAGAGTCTGGAAGACTTGTCGCAATAATGCTCGACATAACAAGTGCAGGTGGCATTTATGACTTGGTGTTTTACGAATCGGCTTTGTCAGCCAAATGGAAAGATGAAATATTGAAGATGCATGAACAGGGGGCAATGGTCACGCGGACCGATTCATGGTTTTATGTTTCATCCGTGATGTCATATTCCAGAGACTGGGAAACACAATTGTTGGATGATGAATATGACAAGGACTGTTTTGTTAAATTTATGGCAAAAGTCAAGACCGTGGAAGAACCACAACCATGGACTAAATTCTGGCGCATCAGAAACCGAATGGCAACTAGTGCCGATTTCAAGCAGCTTAAGGAACGTTTTCCCGAAAAACAATTCTTGATATGCAGAGAGGAAGTTGTTATTGACAAAAAATACAAATTTCCTGAGCGGCGTACAATCGTCGATGGTACCATGCTTCCTGGGAATATTGCAGGTAAAATATCTGCAATATTAAAATACCTTTCCACGAAAAAATACTCGGCAATAATCTTTCTTCCAATGCATGACTGGTATGATGATCCTGAAAGAACTTGGACAGCTCAAGAATTGCGTAAAATTGCAGCCGAAAAACACCTACCATTTTTTGTTGCATCTCCGAGAGAATACGAAGATAATGATATCATAATTCCAGGAGTTCCGCCAAAGATCAGGATATATATGGAGTAGTTTTCCATTGTCCCCCCGTCCTATCCAAAAACTCGTATGCGAGCCAAGTTCCCATTTTTGAGAAGGTAAGAAACGATTTTGGCAGGAATTTTCATAGGACGGAATCATCTGCAAACGGTGAATTTGGCGCCGATTGTGCCATCTTCCAGCCTGAATTCCGGCATTCCGACACAGGGCACCCCGTCCTATCCATAAATTCGTCTGCGGCTCAAGTTCCCATTTTTGAGAAGGAAAGAAACGATTTCGGCAGGAATTTCATCGAGAAGGATCATCTGCAAACGATAAATTTAGCATTGATTGCCCTTGCTTTCAGCCTGAATTCCGGTATTTGTCAGACACGGGGCATCCTCCGGCGCAAGGCCGGATGTCTGGGAATGCAGGATTTGGAAGCTTCAGGCGGCCTGGCGGAAATAATGTTTCAAAAGGCCGTCTGACGGGCTTCTCCCGCAAAGCGGCCTTTTCATATGAAAACGTAGAATTTTGCGAGGGGAGGAGAATACGCTGAATACAGCACCTTTGTCCTTTACTCATCGCCGTTTTTCTGCTCAAAACAGGCCTTGGAAAATTCTCCGCGCCATTTTTTCGACCATCAAAAACGTATGGGTCAACGGTTTGTATGTGAGTAAAGGTCAGGGATTTTACTCATCAGAGAAAAAGCGGAGAAAAAAGGTGGTTTCACGGGATTTTACAGAGGGAAATACCGCGAACACAAATTCTCTGCCCTCTGCCAGGGGAGAAGAACAGAATGCGCAAACTGCTGATTTTACGACACTTGTGCAGCATAAAAAAAGACCGGTAAAGTGTGTGGACTTTACCGGTCGGATTGTTGTTTGAAAGTGATGCCCGCCTCCGCTCGCTGAAGCGAGCTACGGCGTAGCATTTTTTGCAAGCAAAAAATGGTGGAGCTAAGGGGATTCGAACCCCTGGCCTATACGTTGCGAACGTATCGCTCTAGCCAACTGAGCTATAGCCCCAGGAATCGTTTCAACGGACTGGGTAATAAAGTAACCCAAATCACCATAAAAGCAAGTCAGCTGCCCATTAATTTGCTACTTTTCACAGTTTTTTTTACCACGAAAAGCACCAACTGACACGAAAAAAAACATGGGAAGTACCACGCATGGAAAGCAGTCAACGCCACTTCCATGATTTTTTTCGTGTCAGTTGGTGCTTTTCGTGGTAAAAAAAAAGGGGTGCAGTTCCCAAAAGTAGGTAGAGACTGTCCAGAAAGGGGGCAGGGGTCAGGTTTAAAATGTGGCGTAACCGGCTCGGTTGCGATTACTGTTAGCACTCCCACGCCCGAACGGTCTCGGGTGCCCGGGGCAGGGGCTACCTACTTTTGGGAACTGCACCCAAAAAAAGCCCACTGCAAGATTTGCCGATTTCCGTCAATTTCTCTTGAATTTGGCGAAAAAATGGGTATGTTATGTTTTCCGTTTTATCTTTTTTCGCAGCAGAGGAGAAATAGCCTTGGGCGATTATATCAGTTTGATGATCGGGGCAATCCTGGTCAATAATTTTGTTTTGAGTAGAATTCTCGGAATCTGCCCGTTTTTGGGGGTTTCCCGCAATACGCGTACGGCTGCGGGAATGAGCGGTGCGGTCATTTTTGTCATGACACTGGCAGGTTTTCTAACGGCAGTGATCAACCGTCTGATTCTGCAGCAGTATCATGTAGAATATCTGCGCACGATCATCTTTATTCTGGCCATTGCCGGCCTGGTGCAGATTGTGGAAGTGATTTTGCAACGCATCAGTCAGCCGCTCTATAAGGCATTGGGGATTTACCTGCCCCTGATTACCACCAATTGCGCCGTTCTGGGTTCAGCGATTATCTGTGCGGATGAAGGTTATGACCTTATCCGCAGTACGGTATTCTGCTTTGCCTCGGCCGTGGGTTTCGGCCTGGCACTGCTGCTGTTTTCCAGTCTACGGGAAAAACTGGAATTGGCCAAGGTACCGCAATGCCTGGAAGGCACTCCGATTGCGCTGATCACCGCTGGCCTGCTGGCGATGGCTTTCCTGGGCTTTGCCGGTCTCGGCGGCTGAAAAACCCTTTTTAAACAACAAAAAGACGCGAAAATTTTTGATAGAGTTGAAATACAATAAATGAATGCTTTACTTATTTTATTGGGAACTGGCCTGTTGATTGGGCTGGCAATCGGCCTGGTAGTAAAATTTGTAGCGGGGCCCAGTGATCCGCTGCTGGATCAGGTTAACGAACTGATGCCGGGAGCCAATTGCGGCGCCTGCGGTTATCCCGGCTGTGCCGGCTATGCTGCGGCAATGGTGAAGCAGGAAGCCAAGCCGGGTGCCTGTCCTTCGATGTCGGCGGAGAGTATTGCCAGCATTTGTCAGCTTCTTGGGGTCAGTGAGGAAAAGCGTGAGCGGAAAGTGGCCGTGGTTTTCTGCAGTGGGGATGATGACAAAGCCACCCGGCAGGCTTTTTACAATGGTGTCAATAATTGCCGTGATGCCATGCAGGTGGCCGCTGGTGCCAAAACCTGCACTTACGGTTGCCTGGGTCTGGGCGCCTGCGCGAGAGCCTGTCCGTTTGGAGCCATTGAAATCACTGCAAAACATCTTGCTGTGGTTCATCCGGAGCTCTGCCGGGCTTGTGGAAAATGTGTTCAGACCTGTCCGAAAAAATTGATTCGTCTGGTGCCGGCATCGGCGCCCATTCATGTCTTCTGCAGTTCCCCGGAAAAAGGTGCGTTGAAACGCGCCGCCTGCAAGGGAGCCTGCATTGGTTGCCGAAAATGCAGCAAAGAAGCTCAGGAAAACCAGATCCGCATGAACGGTTTTCTGGCCGTGGTCAATTATGCCGATCCGCCTGCTGCGGAAGTGGCTGCAGTCTGCCCAACCGGAGCGTTGCGCGGAAATATTCCTGGTGGCAAAGCGGTTGTTCGTCAGGAGGAGGAGAGCAATGCCTGAAGTATTCCGTTTTTATGGCGGGGTTCACCCGAAACAGGAAAAGCTTGCCAGGGGAGCAGCGATCGAGTCTGCTCCGCTTCTGGAACGCTATACGGTTCCTTTGCAGATGCATATCGGGGCACCGGCAAAGCTGCTGGTGCAGAAAGACAGCAAGATTTTGCGGGGACAGTTGCTGGCCGAACCTGGCGGTTTTGTTTCGGCTCCCATCCATTCTCCAACCAGTGGTACGATCAAGGAGGTAAGCACCTGCCTGGGGGTCACTGGAACCCAGTGGCCGGCAGTCATCATTGAAAGTGATGGAGAAGACAAGGCGGCAGATCCCCTGCCCCCGATAGCCGACTGGCAAAATGCCGACCCGGAAATTCTGAAAAAACGGATTGCTGAGGCCGGCATTGTCGGTATGGGTGGTGCTTCCTTTCCCACCCATGTCAAACTTTCACCTCCCCCGGACAAACCGATCGACACCCTGATTATCAATGGTGTCGAATGTGAGCCGTGCCTGACCGCCGATCACCGCCTGATGCTGGAAAGTCCGGAGCAGATCATCAAGGGCATCTTGATTGTCGCCCGTATCCTCGGCGTAAAAAACATCTTTCTGGGTATTGAAAAGAACAAGCAGGATGCGGTTGAAGTCATGATGGAAAAGGCAAAGGGGACAGAAATCCGTGTGTGTCCGTTGGAGGTACGCTATCCCCAGGGTGCCGAAAAGCAATTGATCTACGCCTTAACCAAGCGCAAAGTCCCCAGCGGCGGCTTGCCGATGGCCATTGGTTGCGTTGTACAGAATATCGCCAGCACCTGCGCTATTGCCAATGCAGTCATCGACGGCATTCCGCTTTACGAAAGAGTCACGACCGTTACCGGTACACCCCTGGTTTCCCCGGGTAACTGGCATTTCCGGGTCGGCACCCTGTATGAAGATGCCGTACGCCTGGCAGGCGGAGTCAAAGAAGAACCCGCCAAGATCATTTCCGGCGGCCCGATGATGGGAATGTCCGTCTATTCGCTGCAGATTCCGATCACCAAGAACTGCTCCGGAATTCTTCTGCTATCCCCACAGGAGGTCAGTCAATATCAAAGCAAGTCATGCATCCGTTGCGGACGTTGCAATGACACCTGTCCGATGCAACTGATGCCGGGTATTCTCAGCATTCAGATTGAGAATGAGCGTTTTGAGCTGGCGGAAACCTGGCATGTGCTTGACTGCATGGAATGCGGATGCTGCTCTTATGTCTGCCCGGCGGGACGCCCGCTGGTGCAACATATGCGACGTGCAAAAACTGAAGTCATCGCCCGCCGTCAGGCCGCCGCTGCAAAAAAGAACTCATAATGATTTTTTTTAACCACGAAAAGCACGAAATAACACGAAAAAAATTCATGGCAGTCTCTTTTGCGGCTTTGCATGAGTCGTTATGTCCATGAATTTTTTTCGTACTACTATCACAATTTTTCTTGTTTTTGTAAAAAGATTTTCTGTATGAACACGGACGGACACTGTCCCCGAATTAACCCCGAAGGGGCGCGACATACCAGCCCAGGGCAAGCAAGGCCGCCAGGCCACAGCGACGCCCTGGGTTAGTATCCCCACCATGAGCAAAACCCTGAAGGGGCGTGACATAATTGTGTTAGATCCAGAAAGCACTTTTTACCGTTGTCTTCGCTTCACTGCCTTCAAAAAGATGTTACCTTCTTCATGGATGTTCGTTATGTCACGCCCTTTCAGGGCTTTTGGTTTTTGGCTGATCCTAACCCAGGGCGTCGC
>JAQVUB010000185.1 GCA_028699735.1 Lentisphaeria bacterium
CAGCTGGTGGATCAGCTGGGCGGATCTCGATTGGCCCAACTCGGACAATCTTGACCGGATTCGCCGCCGGGCCGATCAGATGCTGGCCGCAGGTGTCAATACGGCCACTGTTTTCGGAGCGCATTTCCGCTGGGATTTTCTGCCGATATGGACTCAGCTGCATGACTATCTGGCAGCGGTCTCCGGGGAACTGAGTCAACGTGGCATTGCCTTGTTTGATCATCATTCCGCAACCCTGGTTCACCGCTATGACAATGTCACGGGGATGCGCAAAGTCAAATTGCATTCCGGTACCCATCTGCCCTTTTGTCCCGACCGCAGCAGCGCTGCTTCCTGGACATTCAACGGCTGCAACCTGAACAGCTGGCGAATGTACGATTTGCTGAACGGGGAGCCATCCTGGCTGGAGCAATATACTGCTGAACAATTCTGCTTTGCCAACCCGGAATTCATCGAGGCCTATCTCGTCTACGTGAAAAAATTGCTTGCCGAAACCAGAATCTCGGGTCTGATGTGTGATGACAACATTCATTTCAGCGGTTTTCGCACCTGCGGCTGCAAAGTGTGCCGACTGCATTTCGAGCAGCGCTTCGGCTATCCGCTGCCGGCCTTTGGCGAAGCGGCCTTCTGGGGCAACTGGGACAATCCAGACTGGCATGCCTACCTGGCTCTGCGCTATGAAAACAATGGGAATATGCTGGCAAAGGTTCGGGCTGTCCTGCCGTCGCCGGATTTTCCTTTATTGAGCTGTTGTTCGGGAAGCAGCTATGGCGCCTGCAACAGCACGGCTCAGGATATACGCCAGTTTATGAGGGGCTGCAATCTCGTACACCTCGAAATGTGCGGCAACACCCCCGCCTGGCATGGCGATCAACAAATTCATGCCACCAGCATCAGCACCCGGATCAGCATGGCACAGCATCACCGCGCCGTGGCCGGAAACAAACCGCAGACCTGCATTGCGCAGGGCTATGGTTTTACTCAGGCCACCGCTGAAATTATCTGGGCTTTAAGCAAATTTCTTGCTGCCAGCTGCTGGTTCTCGACGCTGAAACAGCGTCTCGGTCTGCCCGGCCGTATTCTGGACACCCTGCCGGATGATGCCAGCCCGATCGCCCGCGCCTTCGCCTTCGAAAAACAACATCCTGAGCTTTTTTCAGGAGTGCCCCTCACCCGTACTGCCGTTTTCTTTTCTTATCAGACACGGAATTGCAGCTTCTTCGGCAGCTGCGAAAATGGCTTCTATCAGGAATTTTCTGATTGCCTGAAAACACTCCAGGAACACTCTGTGGACGCCAGTGTCGTCCTCGATATTCCGGAAAATACGGAACAGATCAGCGTTCTGCTTCTGCCGGCAACTGTGCGCATGAATGACACTGAACGCATCCGGCTCAAGGCTTTCCTGGCCAATGGCGGCTGCGTCCTGGCAAATGGCCCCTGCGCTTTTCTGCCCGAAACACTCGGTAAGCCAAGGCTCAATCAGGGAGACATCTGTAAGACCCTGCAATGGAAAATCCAGGACGATGAGTTTTTTGGCTCAGCAGATGAACCTTGGCAGGAACTTCTGCCCAACTTCTTCTGGCATCCCGGACGCTGCAGCACCCTTTCCGAAAGCATGCATAGCCTGCTTGCACAACACCAGCATGCCAGTCTTCCGGTTGAAGTCATTCGCTGCAAGGGATATTTCAGCAGCCTGCATGCTGACAATGCCCACCGCAATTACACACTGCATCTGCTTGCCACCGAATTCAAAACCGAAATTGATCAAAAGCTCGATCAGATGCGTTTTCACCGCAGCAGAGTGCATCTCATCACCAAAGCAGCACCGGTTAATACCAGTCCGGGCATCACTGTAAAAAGTGACATCGACCCAGTGCTTTTCACCCCCTTTTCAGAAGATGCGGCCACTTTCCAACGCAATGGGAATCAAATTACTGTGCATCTGCCCCCGGAATGCCCCTATGCAGTGCTGCTTTTTCAGGGCTGATTTTTTTCATTCGGATTGTGTGATATATTCCATTCCCATCCCAAGGAGAAGAAAATGACAAAGAAGAAAGACGTGTTTACTCTCATTGAATTGCTGGTCGTTATAGCGATCATCGCTATCCTGGCCAGTATGCTCTTGCCAGCGCTTTCGAAGGCTCGTGAAAAGGCTCGTCTGATCACCTGTGTGAACCAGCTCAAAGGCATCGGCCTGGTCATGATGAACTATGCAGAAGATTATGATCAGTGCCTGCCTTATAGCAGCGTGGTCGTCAATTCCACCGGCCTGACCATGAGCTCCTACATGGATCGCGCTAAAGGGGCACCCGCTTATCTGTTGAGCACCCTGAATTATCTGGGTGGAAATTACAATTCTTCTGCCAGTGAGGATGAAAGGAAGCAGCAATACTGGACCTACGCACGCCGCGCCTTCAAATGCCCCTCCGACCCCGGAGATGACAGCGGCAATCGCATCATCGGGAACTACAGCCTGGGCGCCAAGCCGACCGACTGGAACGGCAACGTCTCCTATGCGTTTATGATTCTCGATGATATGCTCTGCAAACGCTCTTATCATCCCGATGGCCTAGCCGCCGCCGGCAGCCTTGGACGCAACCGGCTCAGCGGCAATAATATCGCAGGAAACAACTTTATTGTTGCAGACATGGTACCCTACGCCTTTGACAGCAAATACAAGAATCATCTTATGACAACCAATGTCCTGGCGCTTGGCGGACATGTCACCAGCAAGAAAACCTATCCGACGGCCTGGGCCGGCACTGCCAAAGAAGAAAGAATGCGCTATCTTGATTATATGGACGGACGCTGACCGGAAAATCACTTCAACACACCGGGAGTTACGATGACGAGATTTTTTTTGGCCGCCTGCCTTTTGACTGCATTGGGACTCGGCGCGTTTGAAGTGCGTCCGTTTGCCGAAGCCGTCCCTGCAGATCGCCTGATCATCCGGATGTCCTTCAGCACGGAACAGGCCGACTGGACGGATATTCCGGCAGCGCTTACTGTTCATGTGCAGGATGGAGGCTTTGCGCACAGGGGGAACCTCCTGCCGCTGAACCCCATCCCCGGCTTCCCGGAAGCCGATTATGAGTTCCTGCTGGGAGAGACGGTCACCCTATCAGCGCAATGCACGATCCGGCTGGAAAACATGCCTGCCTGGGCCACCGTCAGGGAAATTCTGCCTTGGCTTCCGCAAAAAGATGATCTGGCAGCCGGGCTGGATTGTGAAACTCCGCAGCGTTCCGGATTCTGGCTGGGAAATCTGGGTGGTATCATCCTGCACGATGATCAGAATGTTTTCCGCAGCCGGGGAGCCATGGCCGCGACCTGGCAGGAACATCAGATGGTCACCTTGCTGCCGGGCGTCCGGGACTGGACTCCTTACGCCGAATTGCGATTCATCGTCAGCAATCCGCTGCCGCCGCCGGATGGAACCCGCGATCGCAACCTGTTCCTTTTTGATGGCAGGAAAGTCCATCGCCCTACCCCGAAAGACTCCATCCCACAGGGAAATATCCTGGTCGCTTATGAAAGCAGCAAAGAATTCCGCCTGGATCTCAAACTGCTGAAACAAAACAATCCGCTGATTGCCCTGAATGACATGCGGGCCATACAGTTTTTCTGGAGCTCAACCCCATCAACTGGCTCGACGACTTTTTATTTTGATGATATCTGCCTGCTGACCGAAAAACAAATCCGCCAGGAACTGGATGCCATCTATGAACAACAGTTCAGGCAAATTCAGGCGGAATACGACAAGTTGCTGAACGGACAGTCCCCTTGGCAACAACGCTTTGCCATGTTGCAGCAGCGCTTCAGCCAGGGCGAACGCAAAAGCCTTGATGATGATATCCGGATCCTCAAGGAAGAATTACTCAATGCACAACTACTCGTTGGATTCCCCCAAGATCAGCCATGCCGGATCGTACCAACAGGCCCCATGGAAAAAATCTTCCGAGATCGTGCCTTTGCTTTTCAGGAGGCTCCCTGGCGCTTGTCTGCAGCGGGAAATGAGCGTGAGAGTTTTCAGCTGGTTCTGGCTCCGCGTCATCCATTGCAACAGGTGCAGCTCTTTGCCGCTGATCTGCGCACAGCAGACGGCGCAATTCTGCCGGAAGACTGTGTGAAAATCCATCCGGTCGGCTATGTCGAAATCAGCGAAAGTTTTTTCTATTCTTCAAGTCGTACGGGATTCTGGCCGGATATCCTTCACGAAAACCGTCCCTTTGATTTGCCCTGCCGGGTGCAGCCTTTCATGGTTACGGTAGCCGTACCGGAAAATCAACAGCCCGGCCTGTACCGCGGTTCGATCGAAGTGACCGCTCAGAATATGGCTGCGCAGCAAATCCCTTTTGAATTGCAGGTTTATCGCTTTTCTTTGCCGCTGCGCGGTCAGTGCAAAGTCCTGTTCACCGCCAATTATGTCCCGGAAAACCCTCAGTTGCGCCGCAAAGTCTATGATCTTCTTTTTGACTATCGCCTGTCACCAACCAGCATGTATACCCGCATCAATAAAAATGCGCCAACACGCACGGTTCCGGATTTTGAAGACTTGGCCTATTGCATGAAAAAAGGGATGAATATGCTGCTGTTCGGTGAAATCCTCGACCGCCCGGCTGCCGATCCGCATTCCTTCAGTGAAGAATACATACAGGCCGTGCTTGACTGGATCGGGTACTGCCGACCCATCCTGCAAGAACATGGCGCCTGGGAGATTTCGTATCTTTGCGGTTTCGATGAAATCATGCACCGCCCTGAACCGCAACGCACTCAACGCCTCCAGCAGGCAAGCAAAATCCTCAGCCGCATCAAACAGGCCTACCCCGACTGCAAAATTGCCAATGTCGGCAGGCTGATGGAGCTTTCCCCCGATTTGATGGATCAATGGTTTTGCTCACCAATTCCTGAAAAGGATTTCAGCCCAATCCTGCAGTCAGGCGGTCAGGTTGGCTTTTACTGGGTTTATCAGGATCCCTCTTTCATGCTGGATCTGCCCGGAACAGCCCCGCGGATCTGCAGCTGGATGGCTTTCCGCGAAAAAGCAAATGGCATTGCTTATTACTCGACTTTCCGACCGCATGATACCTGCCCGGAAGAACTCAGAATTCCCCCCTCCAAAACGCATAAACAGGGTTCGTCCATCTGCCATGAAGCCTGCTGCCCGGAACCCCCGCTTACCCTTGACTGGCAGCAAGCCCAATTTGAGGTGCGCGGTACCCGTAAATTCGCCCGTAACGGAGATGGTTTCCTCTTTTATCCAGCCCCGGACCGCTCCCTGCTGGCCTCCATGCGGCTGGTCGCTCTTCGTGACGGAATCGAGGACTTTGAATACCTGAAAATTCTCTCCGACCTCAGCGACGGAAAGCATCCCCTGCTCGATATCCCGGAAAACATCGTAACCCTGAAAGATTACACGACAGATCCCCGTACCCTGCAAAATTATCGCCAACAAATCGCAGACGCCATCGAACGATTGCTGCAGGAAAAGACTCGATCGAAGAATTAGTTAATGTGCGAAATCTTGTGATAGGAGTAAATATTTGTTCAAGTGCATTTGAATCCTTATTTTGAACAAGTTGGCATACCCGACAAAATAAGGAGATTCAAAACTCTTTCAGAGGGGTGCAGTTCCCAAAAGGTAGAGGCTATCCAGAAAGGGTTCAGGGGTCAGGCTTATAAGGTGGCGTAACCGGCCCGGTTGCGATTTCTGTTAGTACTCCCACGCCCGAACGGTCTCAGGTGCCCGGGGCAGCGACTACCTTTTGGGAACTGCACCCCTTTCAGAGTACCTTGCCTCCGGTTCCATGTCCTCCCATACTGCTGGCGACCGCTATCCTGCCAGGCTCACTTGTCGCGCGCGCGGAGGGTATTTTGTTTTGGCAAGTCCGGCGTGTGTCCAATACT
>JAQVUB010000186.1 GCA_028699735.1 Lentisphaeria bacterium
GTCTCGATAATTTTGAGGATTTTGAAGTGGGGGATCGCGTTGAAGTATTCAGTGTCACCCAGGTTCTTCCAGAGCTCTGAGCGTAATGCGTAAGGTCTTTTTTGAACAACGAAAAACACGAAACGACCCGGAAAAATTTCCTGGGAAACGGCTTTGACCGCGGGAATGCGTTGTTTATCTCATGAAAATTTTTCGGGTTGTCAGTTTTTTTTCGTTGTAAAAAACAGGCTTCTCTTCGAAAGAAGCGCTCATATAAGACAGGAGAAACGCGATGTCTGTTGACCGTATGACCAGGCTGAATGCGCTGTTGCAGCGAGAGCTGGGACAGCTTGTGGAAGTTTATGTTTCCCCGGCTCTGCCGCATGTACTGATTACCATTACCGGCGTTCGGGTGGCCTCGAATCTTCGGGAGGCGATCGTCTTTTTCAGTGCCTACAGCAGTGGTACAGAAGATCAGTCGGAGAAGGTGCTTGCGGTGCTGCTGAAGAAGCGTGCGCAACTGCAGAGTGCCCTGGCCAATAAAGTGGTGCTGAAATACACCCCGGTTCTGCGCTTCAAGTTTGATGCCACCCCCGCACGCGCCGACCGGGTCATGGAAATTCTCACCGAGCTGCAAATGCCGGAACAGGATTCTGAAAATACCGGAACTGATGACCCTTCTGCATCTGCTGAGCCGGAAAGCTGACCAGGGCTGTACTGGGTCAGAATTCTTTTAAACAACGAAAAGCACGAACGGACACGAAAAAATTTCATGGAAGATGCTTTGACTGCAGGAATGCGTTGTACTTCCCATGAAATTTTTTCGTGTCATTTCGTGTCTTTTGGTTGTTTAAAAAATACCCTAATACCAAGGGGTGTTCAGCAACAAAAAAAGCTCCGCTGAAACCTGTTTCAGCGGAGCTTATGCGATTTACCTATTGTTCCGTTTATTTTTTGTATTTGACGGCGATACCGCGCAGGTGCAGTTCGACTTCACTGATCACCCCGAGGATGGATTTGACTTTGCTGTCGACTTCGATGTTGAGGATATCATCCGCATCAAGTCCTTTGAGAGCGTCGTCTTTGGCGGCTTTGATGCTCGAATCTCCGCTGCTGATCCAGCCCAGGATGGAGGTGGATTTGCTGACACCGCTGACCGGTCCGAGAACCGTGACATCCTGCATGCTCTCCGCTTTCGGCAGAATGAAACCGCCTTTGTAAAGATCGGTCAGAATCAGCCCCGGGCCGGCGAATTCGAAACCTTGTCCGGTCATCGAAGTGGCACAACCCGAAAACAGAGCAGCAATAACAATTAGCGACAGGACGGCAAGCATTTTTTTCATTTTTTTCTCTCCTTTGTTGTTTGGTTTTCTTGCCCACGGAGCCGGCAGGGTTCCGCAAGACAAAGTTACTATATACCGGAGCAGTGGTTTTGCAATGAAATAACGGACGAAAAGGTCACAAAGAACGTAATGCGTCAGTGAAACCGGGTGACGGTGAAATTTTTTCGGGTCGTTTCGTGCTTTTCGTTGTTCAAAAAGAATCCCTACGTTACCAGCTTTACTGAAGGATTACCCAGCTTCACTGACGTATTACAATTGAAAAAGGGACGCTACGGGGTGTGTTTTGATGGATTTATGGGAAAAAAGAATTATATTATGTAGTTTCAGCTCAAAAGCGTTCCGCCGGGATGGTTCGCTTATTTTTTGTGCCGGCAGGGAACGCATGTCTTCCATCGTGAAAGATCAGTCTAAGGAGTTAATGTGGAAAGCAATTCAATCGCTCTGGATATTACCTGCACAGAGACTGCGCCATGCTGTCTGACAATGACGGTTACGGTGCCATCGGTGCGGGCAAAATCGGTATATGACAGCATGGCTCGGAAAGTTTCCGGCCAGATCAAATTGCCTGGTTTCCGTTCCGGTAAAATTCCTTCCAAAATTCTGCTTGGGCGTTTTGGGCAGCAGATTATAGCTGAGACGACGAATAAGTTGTTGCAGGATTCGGTTGCGGAAGCAGTAAAGGAAAAAGGGTTGCATTTGGCCGGCCAGCCTGTACTGGCGGATGAAGCAGCGAAGCAATATGTTTCCGGTCAGGATTTTACCATCACGGTGAATTTGGAAGTGTTTCCGGAGCTTGTTTTGCCGGAGTACAAGGGGATTCAGGTGACCCGGAATACGGTTGAGGTAAGCGACACGGAAGTCGAGGAGATGATTCAGGGCTGGCTGGAGCAGCGCAGCACCTTTGATAAGGTCGACCGTCCTGCGCAGAAAAATGACATGCTGAAGCTGTCCTATCAGGCGGATGCTCCGGAAGAGCTGCTGTCGGACAGCAAGATGAGTTATCTGTTGAAGGCGGAAAATACCTGGCTGATGTTGCGGGAACCGGAAATGCTGCCCGGTACCAGTACCGCTCTGCTCGAAGTCAGTGCGGGTATGCAGAAAGATGTAGAAATCGCTTTCCCTGAAAATTTCCGTATTGAGGGTCTCAAGGGTAAAACCTTCCTCTATCATTTTAGCATTACAGAAGTCCAGGGGCAGGTCATTCCTCCGCTCGATGAGAAAATTTTTCAGGAAGTGGGCGTGAAAGACCGCGACGAGCTGTACGCACGCGTTCGCGAAAATCTGGCTGTCCGCAAGAATCAGGAGGAAGACGAGAAAGTCGCCGAGCAGGTCATGGAGGCATTGCTTTCCGGACAGGATTTTGCGGTGCCGCCGACCATGCTGAAACATCAGCTGGCCGCGATGGTTGAGCGCCAGCGCCAGGCCTTGCAGCGCAGCAAGGTTGCGGAGGAAGAGCTGAAAGCCCAAATAGCCGCGTATGAAAGCGAAGCTGAACAACAGGCCGCCAATATCATTCGTCGGGGAATTCTCTTGCAGCAGATCGCCCGTCAGGAAAAGATAACCATTACCCAGGCGGAAGTTGCCCGGGTGATCGGCATGCTGGCTCAGCGGGAAGGGATTACCCAGGAAGTTGCTTTTCGCCAGTTGCGTGACAATGGCCAGCTGGACAGCATCCCGGTGAACCTGGTCGAAAGCAAAGTGATTGATTTGCTGACAAAAGCAGCGCTTGTGACGGAAGTCAAGGCTTGAGCAACACCTGCAACTTTTTGGAGAGGTGATGAAAAACAAGGAAGAAGCAATGATCCGGAATGATTATTATGTACCTTATGTGATCGAGCAGACCGGTCATGGCGAACGTCAGTATGACATTTATTCGCGTTTGCTCAAGGATCGCATTATCATGCTGGGTACCCAGGTGAATGATGCGGTGGCCAATACGATTGTGGCACAATTCCTTTTCCTGCAGAGTGAAGACCCGAAAAAGGACATTGATTTTTACATCAACAGCCCTGGCGGCAGTGTGACTGCCGGATTGGCCATCTATGATACGATGCAGATGCTCAGCTGCGATGTGCGCACCTACTGCATCGGGCAGGCCGCCAGCATGGCAGCGGTTCTGCTCTGCGCAGGAACAGCCGGTAAACGCTTTTCCCTGCCGAATGCCCGGATCATGATCCATCAGCCCTCCGGCGGTTTTGAGGGAACGGCAGCCGATATTGATATCCAGGCCAGAGAGATCCTGCATATCAAGAAAGTCCTTTATGACATTCTGGCCAGGCATACGGGAAAAAGTGCCGAAGAAATTCAGCGTGACAGTGAGCGTGATTTCTTCATGACTGCGGAAGCCGCCAAAGAATATCATGTCGTCGACCAGATTTGCCTTCCGGCCGGCAAAAGCAAGAAATAATCAGCACGGCAGCCTTCTTCCCCGAGGGCTGCCTTAAAAATATCAAGAAACATGAGTAAGAATCCAACCAGCGACAGCGATTATAAATGTTCTTTTTGCGGGCGTAATGAGGAGGATGGGGTTTTTGTACTTCCCTCCGGAATCAAAAAACTCTGCATTTGCAATGTTTGTTCGGAGACGGTTCATTCGACGTTTGAGCAGATTCTTGGCCCGGGCACCGGCAAGAGCACAGCCCGGGGGCGTCCGGCCTCCGACAAACAGGCCTTTTCGGAACTGCCGGAAGTAGGAACACCGCAGGAGTTGAAGAAATTTCTGGATCAGTATGTAGTTGGTCAGGAGCGGGTCAAGCGCATTCTTTCGGTAGCGGTTCACAATCATTATAAGCGTTTGCAGTACCTTGCTTCTGGCAATAAATTGTCGCCGGATGTCGAGATCGAGAAGAGCAACATTCTGCTGGTTGGGCCGACCGGTTCAGGCAAGACGCTGCTGGCTCGGATATTGGCCAAAAAATTGAATGTTCCCTTTGCCATCTGTGATGCGACGACGCTGACGGAAGCTGGATATGTCGGCGATGATGTGGAAAATATTCTGGTTCGTCTGTTGCAGGCGGCGGATTACAACGTGAAAAAGGCGCAGGTCGGCATCATCTATGTCGATGAGATTGATAAGATCGCCAAACGTTCCGAGAATGTTTCGATCACCCGAGACGTCTCTGGTGAGGGGGTTCAGCAGGCTCTGCTGAAAATTCTTGAGGGGACGGTATCGAATGTGCCGCCGCAGGGTGGGCGGAAACATCCGCAGCAGGAATATGTTCAGATCGATACGACGAATATTCTGTTTATCTGTGCTGGCGCATTTGTCGGACTGGATAAAATTATCCAGCGTCGTGATGGGGTGCGGGTGCTTGGTTTTGGCCGCAAAGCCGATGTCGACGCCCTTGATCTGAGCAATCAGGAACTGAATCCGTTGGACTTTGTCGAACCGGAAGATCTCTTGCGCTTTGGCTTGATTCCGGAGTTTGTCGGGCGTTTGCCGATCACTGCGGCCTTGCGCGAATTAAATCGTCAGGAATTGATTCAGGTATTGACAGAACCGAAGAATTCTCTGATTCGGCAGTATCAGACTCTTTTTGCCATGGATAATGTCACCTTGACTTTCCAGGGGGGGGCATTGGAAGCGATTGCGGGCAAAGCGATCAACAAGAAGGCGGGTGCACGTGGCTTGCGTTCGGTGATGGAAAGTATCATGACTGACATCATGTTTGAAATTCCGGATTTGGGCGGTAAAAAAGCGAAATGCGTGGTAGATGAAGCGGTTGTCAGCGGGAAAAGCAAGGCCAGTCTGCAACTGGTCTGAACTTGGGTAGCGGAGTTTTTTAACCACGAAATGCACGAACGGACACGAAAAAAATTCATGGCAAGAACGACGGATGCAAGCAGTCAATGGCACTGTTATGAATTTTTTTCGTGTCCGTTCGTGCATTTCGAGGTTAAAAAAATAGCACTGCCACTTAGCTTTGCTGACGTTTTACGATACCGAAAGCCCATTCCGTTCATAGGGCTGAGGCTTGTTCTATTGCTGCTCTGTATCGTTCTGTTTCAGGCTGTCAATCCCCTGAACGGGCAGAATGCGCGTCCTGCGTCGATCCGGTATCAAAATCTCAAGTCCGGGCGTTATCTTTATCTGCGCGATGTAGCTGGCTATTACGGCATGTCTTATTCCGTATCCGGAAAAGAAGCCAGGCTGCAATCCCGCTACAGTCAGCTTTACTTTTCACAGGACAGCCGTATTTTCAAAATAAGTGGGGTGGAAGCTAACTTGTCGTTTGCGCTAGCGAAAGTGCGAAGCGAACTGATGCTGGCGCAAAGCGATTTTCAGCATTTCATCGATCCTATCCTGCGCCGGGAGACGATACCCCGTCGCCGGGTGCGTCATATTTTGCTGGATCCCGGTCATGGGGGCAATGATCCCGGTGCCCAGAATCATGGGGTTGTCGAGAAGAATGTCAATCTGGTGTTGAGCCGGCGTATTGCGGCGATTCTGCGCAAGCGTGGCTATCGGGTGAGTTTGACCCGGGATCAGGATCGCCTGTTGCGCCTGGAAC
>JAQVUB010000187.1 GCA_028699735.1 Lentisphaeria bacterium
AGGCTAAATCCCTTATTCTTTTTCCGCAGGGCCATCCAGATACTTGCGGATCACACTGCCGACAAAATCGGCAAACTCCGCTGGTTTTTCCGACAGGGGCCATACCTCATCCAGTCGCTGAAAACCGGTTTCCAGGCCATTTTCAATCCGGACAACTACCACACAACTCGAAGCGATATCGTACTTTTTCGCGAGATCCTCGCGCTCCTGGAAGTTGACTTCCTGCCATTCGATGTGGCCTGCAGCCAGCGCCGTTGCAAAATCCTTTTCCACGACTTCCTTGGCCATCCGTTCAATCTCATTGCAGGTAACGCAGCGAAAGGTCGTATGCATGTAGTAGACAATGACCTTGTCTTTTCCGGACAGAGCAGGACTGTCATTGCCGCTGCCGGCGCCCGGGGCAGCAATCCTGCGCAGAGTGATTTCCCTGCCGATGCCGTAGCCAAGGCTGAAGATAACAAAAGTCAATAAGATGCGGGTCAACCAGATTTTCATATATAGAGGGCGTCCAAAAAGGGTTTTTAACAACGAAAGGCGCGAATAAACACGAAAAATTTCGTGCCTTTTCGTGTTTTTCGTTGTTAAAAAAAACGTTTATTTCAGCATTTTCTCGATCTCAGGCGCTGCAGGCACTTTGCCAACGATCTTGACATCGCCGTCAACTGCCAGTGCCGGCGTCATCATCACACCGAATTTCATAATCTCATTAATGTCAGTCACCTTCTCCAGGGTGTACTCAAGACCCAGCGTTTTTGCAGCTGCCTCGGCATTCTCCGCCAGCTTCTTGCATTTCGGACAACCGGTTCCCAAAATTTGAATCTTCATTCTGTTAACTCCTTCACTGATCGCTTTCAGCATAATATGAATCTGTGTCTTCTTGGCAAAACTACCAATTATGACACCGGAAAAAGAGGATATGTTCCCATCAAATCTCTTTCTTTATCAGATGAGTTTGCAACCTCACCGGGAAATTCTTTGTGCTTCGCGAGCCTGGTTTTCGAGCACGGCCTCGACGCAACTGAAGAATTTCAGAACGCAGGGTACTTTCAGGCGGTAGAACACCTGTGTACCGCGCTTTTCGTCTTCGACAAGACCGGCATTTTTCAGTACCGAGAGATGCTTCGACACCGTTGACAGATCTGCTCCGACAAGGTCACGCAGTTCGCAGACGCAACGTTCGCCGAACGAAAGCTCGTCGATCATCATCAGGCGACTGGCATGTCCCAGCGCTTTGATGATACGTGCTCTGGCTTCCAATCGGACTCTGGTTGTTTCATCCATTGGTTTCTTTCTCCCAACCCTCTCAGTCATACATTATTTGAAGAATGCGCCAAAGGCCATTCCAGTAATGGTGGCCATCAAGATCACCAGCGAGACGAACACAATTGTCTTTTTCGTACCCATAATGCTGCGGATCACCAGCATGTTCGGCAGACTCAACGCAGGTCCGGCAAGGAGCAGCGCTAGAGCGGGTCCTTTTCCCATGCCGGCACCGATGAGCCCCTGCAGAATCGGCACCTCGGTCAGGGTCGCAAAATACATCAATGCGCCGACAAAGGACGCAAAGAAATTGGCCCAGATGGAGTTGCCGCCGACCAGGCCGGAAACCCATTCGGAAGGAATCAGCCCTTCATTTCCGACCCGTCCCAGCAATAGGCCGGAGACCACGACCCCTCCGAGCAACAGTGGCAGAATCTGCTTGGCAAAGGTCCAGGAGGTGCCGAACCACTCCTGCATCTCACCTTCTGTGTTGTACAGCACGACTGACAAGCCGATTATCCCCGTACCGAAGGGCAGCAGTACCCACAGGCCGTGCGTCGGCAGCGTTAACGCAAGGATGACAGGAGCCACGCCGGCTGCGGCTACCTTCCACCAGGGCACGCTGAACCACAGCACCAGAATCACACCGAACAGAACCGCCAGAACGCTGGTAATGTACCATTTGCTTCGCCAAATTGAAGTCCACACCCCGGGCAGCGGCGTCCGGGCTGCCACCATGGCCACTGGGATATCGACTTCGCTACCCTGATTTACTCCTGTGAGCATCTTGACGCGGTAAACGGCATTCTTTGCAGTGGCATCTTCGGGAGCCATCGTGATTGCGCCCCGGAACGTTGTCCCATCCTTTAATTCAAACCTGAAATCATTCGGCGCGCCCCAGTTGGAAAAGACCAGAATACCGACCATGGCGGCAAAGTAAAGTGCATTCTTCCATAACGGGCGCGATATTTCAGGCTCCGGTATTCCCATCTGGCTCTTCGCTTTCTCAGTTTCTTCCTTTCTGAAAAAGAACTGCATCAGCAGGCCAATGACTACGCTGAAGACGATTGCCCCGACCGCCCGGGCAATCCCCATCTCCAAACCAAGTATCCTCGCAGTGAGCACAATGGCCAGCACGTTGATGGCCGGGCCGGAGTAGAGGAACGCGCAGGCCGGTCCCAACCCCGCTCCCATGCGGTAGATGCCGGCAAAAAGCGGAAGCACAGTGCAGGAACATACGGCCAAAATGGTACCGGATACGGAAGCAACACCGTAGGCGAGAACCTTGTTCGCCTTTGCCCCCAGATACTTCATTACCGAGGCCTGACTGACAAAAACACCAATCGCACCAGCAATGAAAAAGGCCGGAACCAAACACAGCAACACGTGCTCACGGGCATACCACTTCACTAAATGAAAGGACTCCAAGACCGCATGGTTGAAACGTACCGTCCCAACCGGCAACCAGAAACATAACGCAAATACCCCAACGATAACCGCCAGCTTCTTCCATTCCGATTTCCAATCCATGACCAGACCCTCTTTCATTGTTGGTTAGTTGGCGTATTCGCCAAGTAACCGGCATAAAATAACCGCATTTTTCACGAATTGCAATTTAAACTCGGGTGTGACTCGCATTTTTTTACAACGAAAAGACACGAGAGGACACGAAAAAATTTCATGGGATGGGCGACGCATGCTCGCAGTCAAAGCAGCTCCCAAGAAATTTTTTCGTATCTGTTCGTGCTTTTCGTTGTTCAAAAAGAATTCCTCCGTTACCAGTTTCACTGACCCATTACGAATTTCTCCGGCAGGGTTTCGATGAAGGCCTTGATTTGGTCGCGGACTTTACGGTAAACCGCAAGTTTTTCTTCTTCGGTATGGCATGCTTTTGCCAGCGTGGGCGGATCGTCAAAACCGACGTGCACGACCTGGGTTTTCCCGGGGAACAGGGGGCATTGCTCGTGGGCATGTCCGCAAACGGTGACAACGAAATCAAAGGCGCGATCGCCCAGTTCAGCGAGCAACTTGGAATGCTGTCCGGATATATCCACGCCAGCTTCTGCCATAACTGTGATGGCGTATGGGTTCATTCCATGCTTTTCAACCCCCGCTGAATACGGCTCGATCGATGCGCTCTTGAGTGTTCGTGCCCATCCCTCGGCCATTTGACTGCGGCAGCTGTTGCCGGTACACAGAAATAAAATCCGGATTTTTTTATTGCTCATTTTACCCTCCTCTCGTTTTGTTGTTCAAGATTCTGGTTGGACACAACCAACCGGATTTGCAGGGAACCATGTACTGGTGCGATTGGCGATTTTGACGAGGTGCAGCATGACCGGTACTTCGACGAGGACGCCGACGATGGTGGCCAGCACAACCGGAGAGGATGCTCCAAAGAGCGAAATCGCCACGGCTACTGACAGCTCGAAGAAGTTGGAGGCGCCGATCATTCCGCCGGGCGCAGCGACATCGTGCGGCAGGCAGAGTTTCTTTCCGGCCAGATAGGCGATGAAGAAGATCAGATAAGTCTGGATGATCAGCGGTATGGCAATCAGGATGATGTGCAGGGGATTATTCAGGATGACATCCCCTTGAAAGGAAAAGATCAGCACCAGGGTCAGCAGCAATCCGGCTATGGTGACATTACCGAATTTTGGAAGGAAAGTTTGATTGAAATAATCCGCCCCTTTCGACTTGATGACCCGGGCTCTGGTCAGCATGCCGCCGACTAGCGGAATAACTACAAACAGGCCTACGGAAAGAAACAGGGTATCCCAGGGCACCTGGATGCCGCCGACTCCCAGCAACAGAGCGACGATGGGTACAAAAGCGATCAGAATGATCAGGTCGTTGGTGGCCACCTGCACGACCGTGTAGGCCGGGTTTCCCCGGGTGAGATGACTCCAGACAAAGACCATGGCGGTGCAAGGTGCTGCGCCAAGCAAAACCGCACCGGCCAGATAGTCTCTGGCCAGCTCCGGCGTAATCAGCTTTTTGAATACCACAAAGAAGAAAAAGGAAGCGATCGCGAACATCGTGAACGGTTTGATCAGCCAGTTGGCCACCCAGGTAACATATAGCCCTTTGGGATTCCTCCCGACATTCCGGATGCTGGTGAAATCCACCTTCATCATCATCGGCCAGATCATCACCCAGATCAGCACAGCAATCGGAATAGAGACTCTGGCATACTCAAATCTGCCCAGAAAAGCGGGGATGCCCGGCAAAAACCGGCCGGTCAGCACCCCGGCAATCATGCACAGCACAACCCAGACCGTCAAGTATTTGTCGAAAAAACTGATTTGCAATTTGTTGTTCATCATGTTATTTTTCGCATGCAAAAAGAAAAGCGAGCTTAGGCTTTACCAACACTTTGGTAAATGAGCTTCTTGCCGTTGAACGCTGCCGGCCGACGCGACTATCTTTCCCACAATCGACAGAGTTAAGGAAAATTTATCGCAAGCGGGTTCATCCGTCAAAGCAACAACCTTTAAAAATTTTTGTGGCTTTTCGTGCCTTTCGTGGTTAAAAAATAGGTCTCATCCTTGGGTCTCTGTGTCGGGCTTTCTTTTCTCGCTGGAGCTTTTCTCATCCTGCGGTTTCTTTTCCGGTTCGTTGTCTTTCACTTCTTCGATGTGAACGTTACAGCAGCAGCAACCTCCACTGCCGCCAAACAGCTTTGCAAAAAATCCCTTTTTTTTCTCTTTTGTCATGATTTTGCCCTTTCTTTTATATTGCGTTGAACACGAATCCGGCCACCACTGCGGCCAGGAAGACGATAGTAACAAAGACAGCGACCAGTCGAGGTTTGAAGATCGCGGCCAGCATGCTCATTTCCGGAATGCTCATACCGGCGCCACCGACCACCAGGGCGATGACCGCCCCCAGGCTCATCCCTTTCTGTGTGAGTGCCACGCCGATGGGGATGACCGTCTCGGCTCGCACATACAGCGGCACACCAATCAACGCGGCTACCGGAATGGCGAGAGGATTGTCCGGACCCGCCACGCGCACTACAAAGTCATTGGGCACATAGCCATAGATGGCTGCGCCCACAGCGACACCCATCACCAGAAACAGGAAAACTCCGGTAAAATCGCCCCAGGCACCGGCAAAAGCGCGCCGCAGCTTTGCACGCAAGGTCGACAATTTCTCTTTCTCCTGCATGTCTCCGCTGACTCGAACGTTGCGCACCTGTCTGGCAAATCCGGTTATTTCCAGTAGCAGCCCGGCAACCACTGAGATTACAAAGGTCACAGTCCCGTAGGCCAAGCAGGCCTTCCAGCCCAGCAGGGCGAAAAACATGGACAGAATGATCGGATTCAACAGAGGGGAAGCGAGAACAAACGACATGGTTGCCCCAAATGGTACACCTGCCCGCAGAAAACCCACAGTCATTGGAATCGTTGAGCAGGAACAGAATGGAGTGATTGCCCCGATCGTTGCCCCCATGACACTGCCCTGCCAGCCTTTACGAGCCAACCAGCGGCGGATTTTGTCGTTGGAAACATATTCAAACACCAGTCC
>JAQVUB010000188.1 GCA_028699735.1 Lentisphaeria bacterium
AATTGTCAAGATCGTCCGCCCCATTGAAGCCGGGGAGCATTTTCACGGCCAGATCGTGGTGCTGCGCAACGGAACAGACGCAGACCTGAACCAGTGGCTATCTGATGAATCGAAAACCCTGATCAAACGACAAATCCGACAAAAATCCAGCGGCATCGGCTTTTTCACTCCGGATGATCATCTCAATCAACTGGTGCCGGATTTGGCGCTTGCCCTCGATGCCTCCTGGCATGGCAACACCTTCTATCATGGCGCGCAGGGCTATCATGCCCCATTCCTGGGCTGGCGCGGCTGGTACGCTCCTTCCCTGTTCGGCTGGAAGGAGCGCGTGCAAAGCGCCATCCTCAGCCACTTTGGCACCATCACCCGCTCGGAAGGAACCGAACGGGTCTGGTGGGATGGAGGCGCTCGCCCGGATCTGGATCATGAAGGCACGCAATATCATCATCTCGAAAACAGCAGCGGTTTTCTAACCGCTCTGCTGCATCGCAACGATATTTATGATATGCAGGAAGTCGCCCTGGATATGACCCTGCACTCCCTGAACCTGTACCCCGACCTCAAACTGGCCGCCGATATCTTTGACCGCATCGGAGAAATGCTGGCCTGGGAAGAACGCATCCTCGACCCCGATCAGGATGGACTCTACCAGAATTTCCTCAACACCTGGATTTCTGACGGGCACAGCTATCATGGCGCCGGATGCGCCCAGGCCAGTGCCTACAATTACGCCGCCAACCGCTTTGCCGCCGCCATCGCCAGAAAACTGGGCAAAGATGGTGCCCTCTTTGAACAACGCTGCAAGCGTATCCGGACGGCGCTGCAGCAGAAACTCTGGATGGAGCGGGATGGCGTCCTTGCCGAATCGCTGGACACCCTCGGCAAACGGCTGCTGCATCCCTCCCCAGAGCTTTCCACGATTTATCTGGCCATAGACTGCGAGTGCGTGGATCCCTTCCAGGGTTATCGCATGCTCAAATTCACCGAACGCAAATTACAGAGTATTCGCACCCCAATCCGCCAGGGTCGCCTGGTCTATTCCTCCAACTGGCTGCCGAAAAAGTATTCCACCTGCGGGATATTTCCGGCGGAGAATGCCTGCCTGGCTCTGGCTTATTTTCAGCTGGGTCAGCGCGCCGAGGGGCTGGAAATTCTGAATGGCCTGGTTGATGCGTATTATTTGAGTCACAATCCCGGCATCATCCGGCATGTGCTTGCTGCCAGTGGCGGCGGTGACAGCGGCGATCTGGATTTCACCGATGTCACCAGTACCTGCTTCCGCATGCTGGCCGAAGGACTCTGGGGGATTCGTTCCCAGCTGCTTGAAGATCAAATCAGCATCACCCCGCAACTGCCCGAGGATTGGACGCACGCGGAACTCGAACTGCCGGAACTCCGGCTGGCCTGGCGCAGAGAACGACTCGAGGAAACCCTGACTGTCAATTCGTCCGCCGCCGGCAAAAAAATCATCCGCATTCCGTTGCGTTACGCTACCGTCGAAGACCTCTGGCTGAATGGGGAAGCAACACCCATTCAGGTCGAACCCGGCATCAGAACCTGCTTTCTGCGGATCGAAACGGAACAGGCCGGCCCTCTGCAAATACGGGTCTTTTACGGAAAAACTCTTCTGCCCGCCTTGAAGCAATCGAAAATAACCGCCTTTGACGGCAATCTCGTCGCTATCGAAGCGACGGAGGGTCAGATACTGGAAATCAAAAGCCCCTGGCCAGAAATGCCGGCAGCCGGCGACAAGCGCTTTCTGCGGATTTCCGGCACGCCGGGATTTTATGATGTCTTTGCTCTGCTGCAGCACGCTCAGGCCAAAGTCTGGCTTCCGCTGGAAGTCAAGCTGGAAGCCATCCCGAAAGCAGAGCCTCCATTGGAGTTTACGCAACAGCATTTCATCGATCTGGTACCATTCTTCAACAGCTCATTGAGCAAGCTGCATCAACAGGAATTCCGCTCCCCAAGACCGCAGGGATACTCGATCGGCATGCGCCTCAATGGACGCTACGCCTGGGACTGGAACCAGTGCGGTCACAATGCCGTCCAGGTCGATGACACAAAATTGCGCCAGGCGAATGGTAAATTTACCGTTTCCTCCGGCTTGTCCTTCCAGACCCCCGCCTCTGGCAATAATATCGCCTGCGCATCGCTCTGGGATAATTTCCCGACGCGCCTGCAAATCCCCCTGCAGGGCAAGGCCACAGCCGCAGCCATCTTTTTCATCTGCACGACCAATGCCATGCAGACCGCCGTCGAAAATGCACGCCTGGCCGTAAAATACGCCGATGGCGGACAAGCGGCAGTCTCCTTGGTCTATCCGGATAATTGCGATGACTGGCTAACCTCTGCCTTGCAGAAGAAAAACGAATCTTTTTATTTCAGCGACTTCAACCATGGTCTTGTGCAGATCATCCGCCTGGACCAGAACCGCGAACTGGCCACCCTCGAGGTCGAAGCCATCGCCAATGAAGTCATCCTCGGTATCCTCGGAGTCACTCTGCTGCAATAATCTCTGCTCGGTCCTTTGGGGCTTTTTTCAGGGCGTCCCTGCAAAGGCGTTTTCCGGACAAGTGCCTGAACAGGGGGTGTCCAGTTCCAGCCGGTGCGCCACCTCGATCCCTTTCCGGTAATTCGCAATATCCATTGTCAAAACGGCATGAAGCTGGCGCAGTTTCCACTCCAAATGCGGCGGATCGCATACATAATCCATGGAAGGTTCATAGCCGAGGGAGGAATCTTCCCGAACCAGCGGTATCGTGGCCAGCACATTGTCTTTTTCCGACTCCAGGATGGCGGTCATGCGTTGCAGGATCAGCTCCGCCTGCACGGGGTCTGATTCCAAAAGCAGACGCTGGTTTTCCAGCCACCAGCATTTAATATGCAAAGTGGTTGTCAGAGTATTGGCGATGAAACGAGCCAGACCGGTCATTTTCCGGGCATTCCGGCGCTTTCGCTCCGGAATTTGCTCAAGCAGACCTTCTAGCAGGGAAATCCCCCTTTGCCAGCGGGCAATGGTCGAGGGCAGATGCCCTATCTCGGCGAGAAAACGACGGATGCCCATATCCAGCCCGAGGGGATCGTTGACCGGCTCGTAGCGGCAAAAAGCGATTTCATGAAGGCAGCGTGCTGTCCAGGGAAATCGGGCATTCAGCCCAAACGTCGAACGCAAAGAAATCCCGGCAAAGAGAAATGGAAAAGCCGGCCCAAGACGGCAGGGCCCATACTGATCTTCAATCGGAGTGACAAATTCGCTGATGGCCTCACTCCACTCCCGCCAGGCATCCAGAACCGTTTCCGCAACCTCAGAGGAAAATTCACGGGCGGCAAGCGCCAACAAAATTTCTTGCGGTTCCGGGGAATTACTCCAGAAATTCCATTTTGCGAATTCGCTGATAAAGGAGGGGAACCAGCCGAAATGATGGGTTTCCATCAATCCCGACAGGCCGACTTCCCTTCGGGCGGTTTTCAGCTGATCCATCCGCTTCAGCCATTGATACGGGGTCGGCAGATAGGGAACACATCCGAAGTCCCAGGTTTTTCCGGCCGTATTGCTGATCGTATATAATCGCAACCCCCTGCGAAAAGCTTCTGTGGCTTCTTCCTGAAAGATCTGACTTGGCCCAGGCAGAGACAGGGTATAGTCTAAAGCCCTTTCCCGAGTCCCCCAGATTTCGATATTGTCATGCATCTCGAAATTAACTTGGAGAGTGACATCCCCTGGCAGGTCATCGATCAGTTTCATGCGCAACTCTTTTGGGGCAAAAGCCCAGTTGTAACTCCAGAAAATCAGGTCGGCCGCAGGAGCATATTCTCGGATGCAGCCCCGGATCAGATGGACCAGGTCCGGAAAATCGGAGCAGGGCCACCAGCCGGGATTTGGTTTGTCAGAACGGAAACATCCCGGATTGTTGCTGTTGAGCGGCTCGATCATCGGATCACGGCTGGGAAACTGGCACGATTCCCCAACCAGCACCAAACCGGCCGCTTTGCGACAATGCCGGAAAAGCTGTCCATATTGACTTTCATAATACTGCCGGGCCTGGGGATCCCCTGGATGGAAGGGATTGCGCATCCGGCTGTAAAAATAGACCTTGATGCCTGCCTTTTCGGCCAGGTCAATGATTTCGTTGAAATCCGTATACCCCTGTATTCCTTTGCCAGGTTCCAGGACATAAAGCAGAATGCCGTCGAAACCCTCGTGAGCAATGCGTTGCAGGTAGGCGGCAGTAAACTGATCCATCCCATATCCGGAATGAATCAAGCGGGGAGAAAACAGGGGTTCTTTGCAGGTTCCCGCGGTCTGCCGGATATAGGGAGCTTCCCTGAGATTCATCAAATCTTCAAGATGGTAACTGCCCTGGGCAGTTCCCCAGTCATCCGCTCCGGTAATCCGAATCCAGTCCCGCCTGCATTCGAGTTTGAAACTGCGCGGAACCGGCAACTCCTCCGACCCGGTTTGCAGAATGATGCTGCGAGATTCCGGAGTTATGCTGTCGCTGCGCCGGATACCAGCGGATACTTGCATGCTGACCAGCAGGTAATCCGCCAGATCCCGGGCGAGGTCAAAACAAAAGTCGCTCGCTGTTTCCGGCAAGACGATCGACCAGCCGGACTGGATCACCGTTTCGTCCGGCTGCGGGCAGACCGTGAAATCCCTCCGCCCTTTTATATGAACTTCATCCAGGGACTTCCGGAAATCATAGGGATTCTCTGCCATCAAAAAAAATCTCCTTGTAATGAGTGATCATCTAAAACAACAACAGCCCCGGAAAACATCCTGCAGCGGCAACACTGAAAAGGGTGCAATTCCCAAAAGGTAGAGGCTATCCAGAAAGGGTTCAGGGGGCAGGCTTATAAGGTGGCGTAACCGGCCCGGTTGCGATTTCTGTTAGTACTCCCACGCCCGAACGGTCTCAGGTGCCCGGGGCAGCGACTATACTCGATTAGCTTGAGAATCTGATTTTTTTGTCGTGGGTCAAGGAAGGCAGTTAACAGTGACATTCAATTTTTAACAACGAAAAAACACGAAAGGACACGAAAAATTTTCATGGAAATAACCATGTATTGTAACAGTAAAAGACACTTCCATGAAAATTTTTCGTGTCCTTTCGTGTTTTTTCGTTGTTAAAAAAGAATTTCTCCGTTACTCCGTTTCATTGAACGTCTACAAAAAAGTAAGGTTTTCAGCCAAATCGAGTATACCTTTGGGAACTGCACCCCACTGAAAACGTTTAGAAATGAAGACTGATTACTATACTTCCTCTACCGGATTCGGGACAAAGCGACCCTGCAGGAACCGAGCTTGAGCCAAAAACTGCCGTAATCGGTCAGCAAACACCCCTACGGGGAATATACCGGAAACAATTTGCAGCAACCATTCCCCTTGCTGGGCGGGGGCGTATGTTGTCCAGCCTTCAGGCTGCGTTTTCCGTAAGCTTCAATTCACGTCCACGAATCGGCTTTCCGCTTATGTAGAGGGCGTCCAAAAAGGTTTTTTAACCACGAAAGGCACGAAAAAGCACGAAAATTTTGTAGGGAAGCTGATGTCCAAACCTGATACTTCATCGCCAAAATTTGCCTTTTGATGCCTTTGGCTTGCAATACAACAAAATTTCTGAGGGTTACGATCAACTCACCAACCAAACTCTAAAAAAAGTTCGTGCTTTTCGTGCCTTTCGTGGTTAAAAACCCTTTTTGGACGGGG
>JAQVUB010000189.1:0-1618 GCA_028699735.1 Lentisphaeria bacterium
GTCCATTTTCAGCCGGAAATGGAAAGGAAACCATCGGGCGAAGTGATCATTTCCATGTCTGCACCACTGCCTGATACGTTCAAGGCGGTCAGCTCAAGAACCATGACGCTGAATCCCGGACTGCCTAAGCTGACCATTCACTCCCTCTTCACCGCAACCGGGGACCAGCGAAAGGCTTTTCGCATGAAACACCGCCCGGAATTCACTTTCCTTGGACGCAATGACAAGCATTGGCTCAGTGTCCTCTGTAAAAAAGAAGGGATTCTGGTGGAAACCCCCGCACCCACCGGCGAAATCATGCCCGAAGGTTCTGCCTATGCGCTGCTTGATCGTGGCCGTGGACTCCTTTTGGGCGTAAGCTATGCCCCGGAAGACCTCGAACAGCTCTATCTCTGGTGCGACAGAGATTTTATCGGCCTGGAAGCCTGGAGCCGTGAACGACCGTTGAATACCCCCTTGGGCTTGAAAGTCACCTACAGCCTGATCCGGGGTATGGCCGAAGCAAATTTCCAGGGCAAGGAAAGTGCCCTGCATTTCCCGGAACTCAACCCCGTCATCCATATGGGAACCGCCTGGAAAACCACACTCATCTATGGCAGCGCGTCACCCTGGAAAAACCCGGAAATTTCCTTTTCTGTCATGGATTCAATGGGTAATCAGATGCTTGAACATCGCGTCCCTCTGAAAGCCCCCGTGCCGGGATTCGCAGCAGCCCCGGTGAAATTCCTTCTCCCGACCGAAAAACTTGCAGCAGGCAACTATGTCGCCCATTTCCGCATGCCGTGTGCTCAAATCGAAGGAAAATTGCGCTTGAGGATAATCAGTCCACAGCAACTCGATGAATTCCGCATTTTCCTCGAATCCCTGGAAAAAAATATCGCCGAACTGCGAAAAAAATATACAAACCTGCCCCCGGAACAGAAAAAAACAGCACTGCGGAAATTCAGGGAAACTCTCCTGCTCCGCGATGCCTGTGCAGAGGCGATGAAAAACGGAGACCTCGATAAACTTGAAAGCCTAAAGGCACAGCTGAAATGAGCCCCCCCTCGCAGTGAATAACAATCGCAACTTTTTGAGCTTTCGCTGATTTGTAATAAACGGGTGCAGTTCCAAAAGTTGGTAGACCCCATCCAAAAAGCTTGTTTTAACCACGGAATACACGGAATACGTGGGCTAGACTGACGTCCCAAAACCTATTTTTTAACAACGAAAAAAAGGGAAAAGACACGAATTTTTATATATGGTTGTGCGTTGAGGTAAAGTAAGTCTCCGCACTCTATAAAACCGCCGCCCCTATGGCGTGCGGGAGCTTGCGCCCGCTTTCAAAACGGCGCATAGCAGACGCTCTCGGGTGCAGTTCCCAAAAGCGTAACCGTCCCGCTTGCGATGGTCATTCGTCGACCTTTTGGAAACTGCACCCGACGCTCTCCATATTTTGCAAGCGATCTCATCCGTCAAAATAACCATTTCTAAAAAATTCGGATCCTTTTGTGCATTTCGTTGTTCAAAAAGACAGCTTCACCCCTTCCAGGCGAGGAGCCATGCCAGCGGTAGCGACAGGGTAGCGACAGCGCCAAAGAGCAGCTGCCAGCGGAATGTGAACAGGCCGCTTCGCAGA
>JAQVUB010000189.1:1718-5703 GCA_028699735.1 Lentisphaeria bacterium
TGCATTTCGTTGTTCAAAAAGACAGCTTCACCCCTTCCAGGCGAGGAGCCATGCCAGCGGTAGCGACAGGGTAGCGACAGCGCCAAAGAGCAGCTGCCAGCGGAATGTGAACAGGCCGCTTCGCAGACGGCCGCTCAGCAGTCCCAGCAGAATGCCGCAGACAAAACCGTTGAAATGGCCGGCCAGATCGCTGCCCGGTGCAGTACCGGTCAGCGACAACAGAGCCAATCCGGCTAGCAGCGGCAGCCAGAGCCGGAATTGCTGCAGAATGCCGCGCCCGGCCAGCTTCTGCTGACGGATTTTGAGGGTGGTTCTGCCGGCCAGGATGCCGAGCAGCCCAAAGACCATGGTTGAGGCGCCGAGAGCCTGATATCCGACCTGCGGCAGCAACAGCGCATTGAGGGCATTACCCGTGGCACCGGCAAGCAGCATCAGGAAGAGAGCCCAGCCATTGCCAAGTTCGCCGGCGGTCAACGTCAAAAGCATGCTGCCCCAGAACAGGTTCCCCAGCAGATGCGCATAGTCTCCGTGTAAAGTGAGAGCAGTCAGGCATCTCCAGTATTCGCCCGCACGAATCAGACCGGCATCCCAGACTCCCCGTTGCTGCCAGTCAGCCGGGGTCTGCTGCACAAGCTGATGAAAGCGCAGAAACAGGGAAAAGGTCAGCAGAGCCACCCAAAAGGGAATCCAGGAAAAGATGAAGGGGTCTTCCCCGACAACCGGAGTCCGCCTGCGCCAGACCGCAGTATTCTGCTCATAGAGTGCCAGTTCCTGCTGCACCCGGGGCGCATCCTGCTCCGCCACAATCAAAAACGGCACCCCATCCTGATATTCCACGCGGCAGGGAATGCGCTGCGAAGCCAATACCGCCAGCCAGGGCAGAAAAAGTGAGGAGTCCGCAACCTTAACCCGAACCCAGCCGGCTTCAGCAACATTTTCCGGCAAATCAGACATCCTTTTCATCCTCGCAAAATGGTATCAACACGAAGGGGTATTGGGCCAGTGAAACCGGTAACGGAAAAATTCTTTTTGAACAACGAAAAGCACTAAAAGACCCGAAAAAATTTCATGGAAGCGGCTTTGACTGCAAGAATGCGTCGTACTTCCCATGAAATTTTTTCGAGTCATTTTGTGTCTTTTGTTGTAAAAAATATCCCTGTCACCTGGCTTTACGAACGTATTCCCGTTGGAACTACACAAGACTGAACCATTACCACGAAGGGAATCCCTGAAAACATAATACTGAAAATACTGAATTGTAATTTTTGCTTGTATATTTATCTTAAATTACTGAACGGAAGCGATCCTTGCGCATTCTTGGAAAGACCATGAAACATCGCCACATAGAAACAAGCAAGCAATACAGCAGTGCAGCCATCGACGACATTATTGAACGTGGCAGGCTGGCTGACTGGCATGAACTGCGCGAGGCTGCAGACAAGGATTCGGTGATTATCGACAAGATCCTGCGCATCTGCAAGGCACGCTGTGTTGATCCGTATGCTCAACGTTATCATCTCTGGAGGCTATATGCCGAACAACACCGCTCTTCCTGAATGGGAACGACTGCTTTCAGCAGCTGCACATCTCCAGCGCATTTTACCCGATGCTGTCTTAGTAGGCGGAACTGCTGTAGCAACCCATGTGCATCATCGTTTGTCTTATGACGCTGACCACATATTGAATGACCTCCGAGGGCATTTCGATGAGATTCTTGCACAATTGGAATCTGTGGCTGGCTGGCAAACGTCACGCATCCGCAAGCCTGTTCTCATACTTGGTTCTTTAGACGGCATTGAAACGGGTGTGCGGCAGCTGATTCGGGAGACTCCTCTGGAGACTACGACCATTCAAATGGATGACGGCAGCATTACCATTCCCACCCCAGCTGAAATGCTTCGCATCAAAGGGATTCTTATTCTGAAACGGAATGCGACCAGAGACTATTTGGATTTCATTGCAATGGCGCAGTCTTTGGGAGACAACAAGGTACTTGATGCTCTGAAAACATTTGACGAATTGTATCCGCAACCGAATGGCGAATCTGCTTATCAGCAGCTCCAAGTGCAACTTTCCAACCCTTTGCCCTATGATTGGGACGATGTTGATTTGTCCGAATACAGGCACCTCGTTCCTGAACTGCAGAACTGGAAACACATAAAGGAGCTTTGCGGAAAGTTGTCACTGCTTCTGTTCCGGAGTAAATAGACCCCGTCCAAAAAGCTTTTTTTACCACGGAACACACGGAATACTTGGAGTGGACTGGCGTCCACAACCTATTTTTTAACCACAAAAAAATACGAAAAGACACGAATTTTTAGGGTTTTTGGTTTGTTGTGATGAAAGCGAACCGCGATGCCGATGCCGGCGGGGACGCCGGCGCTCCATATTCCCTCTGACGGAGACAACAAGGAGGGAAATACCCACATAGGGTAACAAGGTACAAGCATGAAATTTTGATAAGCGATCTCTTTCCTCGACGCAACAACCTTAAAAAAATTTCGTGACTTTTCGTGCCTTTCGTGGTTAAAAAATAGGTTGTGGACGCCAGTCCGCACCAAGCTTTTTCGTGCCTTTCGTGGTTAAAAAAATTCCGTTCATCAAGAAATGAGGTATTATGAAAGAAGAGAAAACAAAACCGCTCGGGAAATTTTACGGATCGGGTGACCGTCCGCCGCCGGTCTTGATGATTTTTTCCTCGATTCAGCACATGCTGCTGGTGCTGTCCCTGGGATTGGCACTGCCGGTAACCATCGCGCGCACCGCAGGGCTGACCCCCGGCGAATCCGGCATCTTCCTTTCGCTGGCTCTGCTCTCGATTGGAATCACCGGGATTCTGCAGACTTTGCCGACCCGGTATCTGGGCAATGGACGCATGGATTTGTCGGTATCCGATTCGGCTGCTCTTTCGGCTTGTGCTCTCGCCGCACAGGTTGGCGGCATGCCCCTGGTTTACGGAATGACCGCCCTTTCCGGCCTTTTCAAGGGAATCCTCGGCTCCTTCACCTATTTTTTCCGCAAGCTGTTTCCGCCGGAAGTCACCGGCTGCATGATTTTCATCCTTGGCATCAGCATCATTCCCACCGGACTAAAATACTTTCTCGGGCTGAGCCATTTTGCCAAAACCGGTGAATATTCGACGCTGCATCTTTTTGTCGCGGTCTGTTCACTGCTGATCATGCTCTCCTGCACCATTTTCTGCCGTGCTCTCAAACCCTACGCCGCCCTGTTCGGCATTTCCGCCGGATTCCTGCTTTCAGCCTGCGTCGGAATCCTCGATACGGCCGCCTTCTCCGAATTGGCCAAAACCCCTTTTTTCCGCTTTCCGCTTCCTCAAAAACTGTCCTTGGCCTTTGACTGGCGTATGGTACTCCCCTTTGCCATCGTCACCATTGCAGCCATTGTCGATAACATCGGAGATTATACTGCAGCGCAGAAGATCAGCGATCCGAAATTCAAGCGTCCGGACTGGCGCTGCATTGAAAATGGCATCCGGGCATCCGGGCTTGGTTCTCTGCTTGCCGGGCTTAGCGGCGGCGTGATCCAGTCCACCGCCACCACGAACATCGGCATTGCCGGTGCGACAGGGGTGACCAGCCGCATTGTCGGCTATATCGCCAGCGGAATTCTGATTGCACTAGCCTTTTTTCCAAGAGGAATGGGTGCGTTGATGCTGATACCCGAACCCGTCCTTGGCGCAGTGCTGATTTTCAGCATCAGCTATATCATGGCCGGGGGATTTTCAACGCTGGCCTCGGTCGAACTGGATGACCGACGTATCTTCGTCATCTTCGTCTCCATCATTTTTTCCATCGCCACAATGATTCCCGGCCTGTGGACATTCCTGCCGAAGGAAATCGCCCTGGTACTTCTTTCCCCGATTGTAATGGGAACCGTCATCCTGCTTTTCATGAACACCCTGACCAGCCTCCGCACCCGGCATCGCGCACAATTCACCGCAGGAACTGATGCCGCCGCCACCCCC
>JAQVUB010000190.1 GCA_028699735.1 Lentisphaeria bacterium
TTTTCCAGATTGTTTTCTTTTATCCTGTGTTTGCAACGTTATGTGAGGAACATGATCAAAGCCAATTACCATACCCATACTTTGTTATGCCATCATGCCGAAGGAACTGTTGATGATTATTGTCGTGAAGCAGTTGCAGCCGGACTTTCGGTTTTAGGTTTTACGGATCATTGTCCATTTCCGGATGGGCGCTGGGCTTCGGTGCGCATGCTCATGTCGGATCTGGCTGGCTATGTGCAGTCAATCAACCAGGCCCGCAGCAATTATCCGCAATTGACGATCCTGGCCGGCCTGGAATGCGAGTATGTCCCGGAATTTGCGGAATTCCAGCGGGATTGTTTTTTGGGCGAATTTTCCCTGGATTATCTGATGGGAGCGGCACATTCCTACTGGTATCAGGGTGAATACAAAGGGATTTACGGGCAAGTTCTGAATGCGGCTCAACTGCAGGCGTATGCGGATTATCTGGTCGATACCATGGCCAGCGGTCTGTATTCTGTCCTGGCGCATCCGGATCTTTTTGCCATGGCTATCTGGCAATGGGATCAAGCCGCCGAGGCTTGCGCCCGCAAGATTCTGGAAAAGGCAGCTCATTACCGGATGCCTCTTGAAATCAATGCCTATGGTCTGCGCAAACCGAAAAAGGAGTTCGCGGAAGGGGTTCGAAGCATGTATCCGATGCGGGAATTCTGGCGCCTGGCTGCCGAATATGACATCGAGGTACTCCCCGGCTCGGATGCCCATCGCCCGGAGGATGTCTGGGGCAATACCGACGAATGCATCGCTATCGCAAAACAGTTCGGCTTGAAAGTGATTAATGAGGAGTTTTTGACGCGAGTTCAAAAAGTCCAGCTGCCATTGTAATTCTGAAAGTAATGGGTCAGTAACTGGGTAACAGAGGAATTCTTTTTAACAACGAAAAGCACGAAACGACCCGAAAAAATTGCATGGAAGCGGCGTTGACTGCTAACATGCGTCGTACTTCCCATGCAATTTTTTCGGGTCATTTTGTGTCTTTTGTTGTTAAAAAAAATTCCTCTGTTACCAAGTTACTGACGCATTACTTCTGAAAAATCTTCTCGGGAAGCAGTTTTTTAGGTTACGATTGAAAAATTGCTGCGGGGTATTATATTTTTTTTTGTCGAATCGGGGTGTCCTGGTATTTATTGTCACCGGGGCTGAGATTACACCCGTTTAACCTGATCCGGATCATACCGGCGTAGGAAATTGCGATGACAAGTTTGCCGCCCCTGAAAGCCTTCCGGGCAAGCCTGAAAGCGGTGATTTTCTGCGTGTTTAAGAACCGAGTCAATAATCAGCCGGCAGCGCAGAACCGGGATTGCATTGGAAAGCGATCTTTTTGCAGGGCAAAGTGCGGTTTCCCTGTTTATGCTGCTGTCGTGCTGCAAATTGACCCTTTGCAAGAAAGAGGAAAGGCAAATGTCAGCAGAAAATTTGATTACCAGTGCTATTATCAAACGTTATTCTGAGAAGTTGGCATCGAATCTTGATTTGGATGTCGCTTTTGTTGGTGCTGGTCCGTCGGCTCTGGTTGCCGCACGCGATCTGGCTGCAGCCGGGTTCAAGACCGCGATTTTTGAAAAGAGTCTGGCTCCTGGGGGTGGCATCTGGGGGGGGGGAATGCTTTTTAATGAGGCGGTTGTGCAGGACAATGCGTTGCCGAGTTTGTCCTCTTTCGGCATAACAACCGAGCCTGTAGCGGGTGCAGAGGGGTATTATACGCTGGATTCTGTTGAAATGGCCAGCGGCCTGATTTTTGGCGCATTGCGGGCCGGCGCACGGATTTTCAATTCGGTTAGTGTCGAAGACATCATTTTCAAGAATGCGAAAGTCAATGGTCTGGTGATCAACTGGACGATGGTAAAACGGCAGGGAATGCCCGTGGACCCCCTTACTGTGGTTGCTGAAATCGTTGTCGATGCCACCGGCCATCCGAGTGAAATTTTGAAGTTTGCTTCAGAGAAGGCGCAGGTCAAGCTGGACACTGCCACCGGCGGGATTGTTGGAGAAAAGCCGATGTGGGTGGATAATGGCGAACTGGAAACCGTTGAAAATACGCGGGAGTATTATCCGGGTCTCTTTGCCTGCGGAATGAGTGCAACTAATGCTTCCGGCGGATACCGTATGGGCCCGATTTTCGGCGGAATGCTGCTCTCCGGGCAGAAAGTCGCCGTTCAGATTGCCGAAAAACTGCGTGCCAACTGATAAAAGCCCCTTTTTTAACAACGAAAAAACACGAAAAGGCACGAAAATTCAGATTGGTATGATCACCACCCTAACCAAACTTTAAAAAGTTCGTGCTTTTTTGTGCCTTTCGTGGTTAAAAAAACTGCACCCTGCACCCTTTCAGACAATTAGGAGTGATCCATGAAAATTCTCAGTATCGAGCCTTTGTCCGGAGCAGCCGGAGATATGATTCTGGCCAGCCTGATTGATCTGGGCGCGGATTTGCAGCAAATCACGGCACAGGTTCAAAGTGCCGGACTGACGGGCTTTTCCCTGCATTTTCAGCGCCGCCTTTGCAAGCATGGCATTCTTTGCGGATATCTGGAAGTTATTACTCCGGAATTTGCAGCGGAACATCAGCCTTCGGCGCATGCCCACGATCATTCGCATGAGCATAGCGTGGAGTCTGCAACAGTCCCTGGTGATCATGAATTGCCCCGGCATGTGCATTGCCATCGTGGACTGGCGGAAATTCTTGAAATGCTGCATCGGAGCGAGATCAGTTCCCAGGCTAAAGTATGGGCGGAGAAAATTTTCCGGCGCCTGGCTGCAGTGGAAGCGGAGATTCATGGGGTCACTCCCGAGGAGATTCATTTTCATGAGGTAGGTGCGGTTGATTCAATCGTGGATATCTTCGGCACCTGTATTGCACTTGATCTGCTGGGGGTGGAGAAAATTTACTGTCCCGGGCACAAGATCGGGCATGGGACGGTTCGTTGTGCACATGGCCTGATGCCGGTGCCGGCGCCGGCAACCGCACGATTGCTCGAGGGTTTTCCGGTCACTCGTCTGGATATTGAATCGGAATTGACGACGCCTACTGGGGCAGCTGTTTTGACGACATTGAGTTCTGGAACACTTTATTCCGGCGCCTGTAAAATTCTTGCGACCGGTTATGGTCATGGGCGCAAAGAATTCGACTCGGTGCCCAATCTGCTGCGGTCGGTCTTGTTCGAAGTCGAAGAGTCTGCTGACGAGCTGAAAAGTGGGCTGGTGACGGTGCTGGAATTCGAGACGGATGACCAGACTCCGGAATCCCTGGGCAGTCTGATGGAAAAACTGCTGGGCGCTGGTGCTCTGGATGTCTCCTATTCTGCCGTTCAGATGAAGAAGAACCGGCCCGGACAGCATGTGCAAATCCTTTGCCAGGAAGCGCAACAGCAACCCCTTTGCGAGCTGGTTCTGCGGGAATCAAGTACTCTGGGTATCCGGATGCGTCAGGAACAGCGCCTGACCCTGAAACGTCGCCTGGTGGAAGTGGAAACCCCTTGGGGAAAAGTAGTCTGCAAAGAGGTGTTGCGGCCTGGCGGACTGGTGGAATATGTTCCGGAGTATGAAGCCGCCAAAGCCCTGGCGGAAGCGCATAATCTGCCATTGCGTCAGGTGATGGCGGCGGTTTCCCGCTGGGAACAAAGGCCGTAAAGTTACAGGTGACACATCTTTGGGGTGCAGTTCCCAAAAGGTAGAGGCTGTCCAGAAAGGGTTCAGGGTTTAGGTTTAAAATGTGGCGTAACCGGCCCGGTTGCGATTTCTGTTAGCACTCCCACGCCCGAACGGTCTCGGTTGCCCCGGGGGGCTACCTCCTTTTGGGACCTGCACCCCATCTTTGCCAATCAGGGTTTCTAAACGGATCGTTTTCAAACTGCATACTCGACAGGATGGAATCATGAAACTGATTATTGTTGGAGGGGGTTCTGCCGGCTTGGCTTCTGCATTGGCGGCTGCGCGGAATGGTGCAGAGGTGCTCCTCGTTGAGGCGGACAGCAGCATTGGCGGCGACCTGTTTTCCGGTATGCCTCTGTTGGGAGCATATACCTCTCTGGGGGTGTCCTGTGTAAAAGGAATTTTAACGGAAATCTTGGACATGTGCGAAGCATTGTCGCCTGGCGGGCACCCCGGGCCAGTTTGCGACTGGCGAAGTGTTGTCGGATTATGTCTGGATCCGGAAATCCTTCGTCTGGCAATCCTCCAGTTGCTTCAGAAATATGGCGTCCGCATCCTCTTGAATACCCGGATCACTGATGTGCGTGTGACTGCCGGGGTAGTGCAGCAATTGCTGGCCTCTTCGCCGGTTTCGCAGACCTGGCTGGATTGTAATGCGGCCATTGATGCAAGCGGCGGAGGATTTATCACTAAGCTCTGTGGCGGCGAAGTGATGTTTGGATCGGAAAGCGGCGAATTTCAGCCCTTGAGTCTGACCTTCCGGATGTGCAATGTCGATTATCCGGGATTTCTACGTTTTATCCGTGATAATCCCGGCGAAGCGCTCCTATGTGACAATCCGGTACTTGAGCGGGATCGACATCAGGCAGCCAGAAATCTGTATGAGAAGGGCTTCCCTTATGTTGCGTTGGCAGCAGCAGGTAAACTGCTTGGCGAAGCGATTGAGCGTGGGGAACTGCATCCCTGTACCGCTGCCTTTATCACACCGACTTCACTGCCAAGGCAGGAACTTTGCCTGAATGTCACCCGGGTGTCAGGCGTCAATTGCCGGGATTCCTCGCAGCTGGCAACGGTTTTATATGAATTGAACGGGCAGATTATTCGAACCGCGGAATTTTTCCGCAAGAAAGTACCTGGCTTCCGGCAGGCTTCGATCAGTGCAGTAATGCCCAGGCTGGGGATGCGGGAAAGCGGACGAATTGTTGGCGAATATGTTTTGTCACAGGATGATGTCATTCAGGCCAGACGTTTTCCGGATGCGGTTGCTCATGGCAGCCACCATGTCGATATTCACGGCAGCGGAACGGCTCAGGTGCGAATCCCGGTGCGCGACGGCCTTTCGTATGAGATTCCCTACGCTTGTCTTCTGCCGCGCAATCTCGCTAATCTGATGGTTGCCGGAAGATGCATTTCCTCCGATCGCGGTGCCAATGGTTCTGCACGAGTTATGGGTACCTGTATCGCTACCGGTCAGGCAGCCGGATGTGCCGCCGCTTTGCTGCTGAAACTGCAAAAGAAAAATTTCCGCGAGCTGGATCCTGCGGATTTTACCACCGGATTGTGGTAAAAAGAGTTTTGTAGAGGGCGCCCAACACGCTTTTTTTAACAACGAAAAAACACGGAAAGACACGAAAATTTAAGGGGGTTGTTGCTTTGTCGCATGATCCTTTGCTGGCAAAATTCTTATGTGGTCAGATTGGCTGTACTGCTTTGCGTCGGAGGCGACATGGAGCGCCGTTACCCCCATCGGCACAGGCATCGCGGCGCGCTTTCATGACCGCAAAGCAGCGGAAGAAAAAGTTTTTTCACAGATACAAAACACATATTAAACCAATAGCTTGCGTATGCGGTTGCAAACTTTCCTCAAAAATATTTGGTTTTGAGTAAGACAAAGAACGGTCTGGTGTCTGCTCAGTTTATTCTGCGATATCTTCGTTCCATAGAGTGGGATTGTTGACAATAAATTCCCGCATCATATTGATCAAAGAAGGCTCATTGATGATACGCA
>JAQVUB010000191.1:0-4022 GCA_028699735.1 Lentisphaeria bacterium
GGGTCATGGCGGTTTCTAACTGACTGAGCCAAGCCAGGACGGCGTTATTTTGCCGCCAGTCGATGCCGACCAGGCGATATTGGCTGATCGCGATAAGCTGTGAGCCAGGCTTGCGGGCTTTGCTGGCGCCATCACGGATGATTTGGGCGAAATGGTTGGCCTGCGCGGAGGGGTCGTCATACGCCCAGGACTGATCGGTCAGGCGAAAGCCATTTTTGGCATTGATGACGACGACGCGGCCGGATTTCTGATTCCAGGCGGCAGTGAAGACAGCAATGATGTCGGCGTGGGGGAAAAGTCGTGCGAGCTGGCTGCTGTCGCTGGCTGTTAGCTGGTGTTCGCGGAGGATCTGGTCGATCTCCGTACGGGCGAGCAGAGCGAAGCTGTCATCCCGGGTTAATTCGATGCTGAGGAGATCGAGCAGCGCTGGAGGTTCGCCCAGCAAGGCCAAGGTGAGTCTGTCAGCGCCGTGGAGCGGATTTTGCAGAAACAGGGCTGTAAGCATGAACAGAAATATCGTGCGCATGGCTGTTCTTCCTGCTTGGAGCGGTGGTTGGAAAGAAAGACACTGCGTTATAATATAACAAAGATTTTTTAACAACGAAAAAACACAAACGGACACGAAAAAAAAATCATGGAATGAACGACGAATGTTAGCATTCAACGTCACTTCCATGATTTTTTTTTCGTGTCAGTTCGTGTTTTTTCGTTGTTAAAAAGTAGCTTTGAAGCGGAACTGCATCTGTTCGGGATCGTAGTCGACCTCGAGATGGTTCCCTTCAACGATTTCGCCGGAAATGATCATCCGGGACACCGGATTTTCGAGTTGCCGTGAGATGACCCGTTTCAGCGGACGTGCGCCATACACCGGATCATATCCTTCATCCCCAAGCGCTTTTTTGGCTTTGTCGCTCACCGTCAGGGTAATGCGCTGGGCGGCCAGGCGCGCCTCGAAATCCTTCAGCTGGACTTCGACAATGGCGTGGATATGGCTGCGTTCCAGGCGATGGAAAACCACGATGTCATCAAGCCGGTTGAGGAATTCCGGACGGAAGACCTGACGCAGCTCGGCGGTCACGCGTTTGCGCATGCTTTCATAGTCACGTCCGTCAAAATCAGCAATTTCTTTGCTGCCGATATTCGAGGTCATGATGATGATCGTATTTTTGAAGTCGACGATGCGCCCCTGGGAGTCGGTCAGGCGTCCATCATCAAGCACCTGCAGCAGGATGTTGAAGACATCCGGATGCGCCTTCTCAATTTCATCGAAGAGCAGAACGCTGTAAGGACGGCGCCGCACCGCTTCGGTCAACTGCCCCCCTTCTTCATATCCGACATAGCCCGGAGGCGAACCAATCAGGCGCGACACGGAAAATTTCTCCATGTATTCGGACATATCGATACGGATCATGGCCTTTTCATCGGAGAACATCGCCTCCGCCAGGGTTTTTGCCAGTTCGGTTTTGCCGACACCCGTCGGCCCGAGGAAGATAAAACTGCCGACCGGGCGTTTGGGGTCTTTCAACCCCGCCCTGGCCCGCAAAATCGCTTCGGACACTGCTTCGACGGCCTGATCCTGACCAACCACCCGGCGATGCAGTATATCAGGCATCTGCAACAGCTTTTCACGTTCTCCCTGTACCAGCTTGCTGACCGGTATATGTGTCCAGCGGCTGACAATCTCGGCAATATCTTCCTCATCGACTTCCTCTTTCAGAAGACGTTCCCCCTCGCAGGCCTTGACCTCAGCCTCCGCTTCACGGATTTTCATCTCCAGACCGGGAATAACGCCATTGCCCAATTCCGCGGCCCGGTTCAGATCATAATCACGCTGAGCCTTTGCCAGTTGCGTGCGGGCAAGCTCCAAGGCCTCCCTCAACTGCCGGATTTTGGCAATCCCGTTTTTTTCCGATTCCCAGCGCTTCTGCAAAGCATCCGCCTTCTCCTGTACGCCCGCCAGTTCCTTTTCCAGACGTTCCGCACGCTCCCGGGAAACCTCATCCTTCTCTTTCCGCAAACCAGTCAGCTCGATCTCCAGCTGCATCTTGCGGCGAATCACTTCATCGAGTTCCACCGGACGGCTGTCGATTTCCGTGCGCAGACGTGCTGCAGACTCATCCACCAGATCAATCGCCTTGTCCGGCAAAAAACGGTCGGAGACATAACGGTCGGCCAGTACCGCGGCACTCACCAAGGCCGCATCGCGGATACTCACGCCGTGATGAATTTCATAACGCTCACGCAAGCCGCGCAGAATCGAAATGGTGTCCTCGACGCTCGGCTCGGCAACCAGCACCGTCTGGAAACGTCGTTCCAATGCCGCATCTTTTTCGATGTGCTTGCGGTATTCATCGAGGGTCGTCGCCCCGATGCAGTGCAGTTCGCCGCGGGCCAGCATCGGCTTGAGCAGATTGCCGGCATCCATCGCGCCTTCCGCGGCACCGGCTCCAACCACCGTATGCAATTCATCAATGAACAGAATGATTTCACCTTCCGATGAAGTCACTTCTTTCAACACAGCTTTAAGGCGTTCTTCGAATTCACCGCGATATTTTGCCCCGGCAATCAATGAACCCATATCCAGCGCGATCAAACGGCGGTTCTTCAGACCTTCTGGCACATCACCCTGGATAATCCGCAGAGCCAGACCTTCTACAATGGCCGTCTTGCCAACACCAGGCTCGCCAATCAATACCGGATTGTTCTTCGTACGGCGCGACAAAATCTGGATCACACGGCGGATCTCTTCATCTCTGCCAATGACCGGATCCAGCTTGTTCTGGCTGGCCAAAGCGGTCAGATCCTTCCCGTATTTTTCCAGTGCCTGAAAGGTCTCTTCCGAAGTCGGGCTGGTCACACGCTGATTGCCGCGAACCGATTTCATTGCATTAAGCAGATTTTCCTGAGTGACGCCATGTTGCCGAAGAATTTCCCCGGCCTTGCGACCTTTGGCCAAAATGCCTGCAATCAGATGCTCGACACTGATGTACTCATCGCGCATGGACGTGGCCAGCTCCTGGGCGTGCTGCAAAATCTGATTGCCCTCACTGCCCAGATAGACCTGAGCTGCCTCCCCAGTCACCTGAGGCAAAGCACCCAAAGCACGGTCGACCTCGCGTGACAACTTCTTCAAATCCCCGCAGGCCTTCGACAAAATAGCCGAACCAATCCCGCCGGATTGACGCAGCAAGCCTGCCAGCAAATGCAAACCCTGCAATTCCTGGTGATTCATCTTCCCCGCAATCTGCTGCGCATCCGCAAAACATTCACGGGCTTTCTCAGTCAATTTTTCGTAATTCATGGATAACCTCCTCTGTTCAGTTTACGTACACAATGAATATAGCAGGTTACATGCCAAAAATCGAACGGGCATACCAGGATAGCCACAAGCAAATTGGGACTTTTTGTCTCATCTTCGAGACAGCATGACATCCCTGAACCTCTTTTTTAACCACGAAAAACACGAACGGACACGAAAAAGGTTTTTGGACGATGGACGATGGACGATAGACGATGGACGATGGACGATAGACCTTATGGACCCAATTGACCTTATGGACCCTATGGACGTGGACGATGGACGATTGACTTTGATGGACAGGCTGACGGCTGATAACTATGGGCTGTGGACGCCAGCCCACCCCAAGTCCGTTCGTGTTTTTCGTGGTTAAGAATACCACTGCGATCCAGGCTTACGTATTACTTTCCTGAATTGTAAAAAACGCCCGGCAAATTACTTTAAACAGGCATCCCCGCATGTAGTTCAGGCTCCCCCTGCCCTCGTTAATTCGGGAGTGGAAGCATAAACGCACATAGCAACCGGGCCGGTTACGCCACTTTTTTTACCTGCCCCCTGCATTCAGCATTCAGCATTCTGCATTCAGCATTCAGCATTCAGCACTCAGCACTCCTGCCCCCTTTGCAAGGATAAATATAGATGAATGATATTGTTATACGCGGTGCCTGCCAGCACAATCTCCAGCGTCTTGATTTGCGTATTCCAAGGGATTCCCTGACGGTTA
>JAQVUB010000191.1:4032-5695 GCA_028699735.1 Lentisphaeria bacterium
AATTACTTTAAACAGGCATCCCCGCATGTAGTTCAGGCTCCCCCTGCCCTCGTTAATTCGGGAGTGGAAGCATAAACGCACATCGCAACCGGGCCGGTTACGCCACTTTTTTTACCTGCCCCCTGCCCCCTGCCCCCTGCCCCCTGCACCCTGCACCCTGCACCCTTTAAGGATAAATATAGATGAATGATATTGTTATACGCGGTGCCTGCCAGCACAATCTCCAGCGTCTTGATTTGCGTATTCCAAGGGATTCCCTGACGGTTATCACCGGGCCGAGCGGTTCCGGCAAATCTTCTCTGGCTTTTGACACATTGTATGCCGAGGGTCAGCGGCGCTATGTCGAGAGCCTTTCTGCCTACGCCAGGCAGTTTCTCGATCGCATGCAGAAGCCCGATGTCGAACACATCGACGGGCTGTCGCCGGCGATTGCCATCGAACAGCGCTCCGCTGGCAGTTCACCGCGTTCGATTGTTGCCACCACCACTGAAATTTATGACTATCTGCGTCTGCTCTATGCACATTGCGGACATCCCCACTGCCCGCATTGCGGACGGGAAATCCGCAATCAGAGTGCAGAAGACATCAGCCGCCACCTGTCAAACAATCCGGACGGTCTCAGGCTCATGCTTCTGGCACCCTACATTCGCGGTCGCAAGGGAGAACATCGTGAAGTCATCGAGACCGTGCGCAAGGACGGCTTTGTCCGCGCCCGCATCGATGGAAAAATTTTATCGATGGACAGTGACATCAAATTAAGCAAGACTCTGCGCCATGACATCGAAGCGGTGGTAGACCGTCTGGTAATTGGTCAGGTTGAGAAAAGCCGTCTGCATGACTCCGTGGAACTGGCATTGAAGAAAGGAAGCGGACTGGTGATTGTGCTCAGGGAAGACCCGTCAGCACCTTCCGGCTGGGCAGAGGAGACACTCAGCGAACACCTGGCCTGCCCCGACTGCAACCTGAGTTTCGGAGAACTCCTCCCGCGCAACTTTTCCTTCAACAGCCCCTATGGAGCCTGCCCGGTTTGTGACGGTTTGGGAAAACGCCTGATTTTTACGCCGGAGGCGGTCATTCCCGATCCCTCTCTGTCGATCAAGAAAGGAGCCATTCCGCTATGGCGGCGGGGTATTCGCAGGGTCATCATCCTGTACAATCATTATCTGCGCTGCCTTGCCGAACATTATCAGTTCAGCCTGACAACACCCTGGAAAGACCTGCCGGAACGCATTCAGCAGATCCTGCTTTACGGCAGCGGCGATGACGTCGTCAATTTCGATATCTGGATGCGGGGGAAAATGCAGACCTGGCGGAAGCCCTTTGAGGGCATCATTCCCAATCTGCTGCGCCGCCACCGGGAAACTGAAAATGATGACCTTCGCGCGCGTCTGCAGGAGCATATGACTTTCGAGGTTTGCCCAGACTGCAAGGGGAAACGCCTCAAAGCCGAATATCTTGCGGTCACCGTCAACGAGCTGAATATCGATGATTTCTGCTCCTTGAATATTGATGATGCCTGGAATTTCATCGACCGACTGAACCTGCCCGAACAGGAACAGGCCATTGCCGGGGAACTCTGCCGCGAAATCAAAGCACGTCTTGGATTCCTCCGCTCAGTCGGACTTAATTACCTGACTCTGAATCGGGAAAGCGGCTCCCTTTC
>JAQVUB010000192.1 GCA_028699735.1 Lentisphaeria bacterium
GCACGAAAGTTTATTAGGGCTGTTGCTCCGACGGATGAGCTTGCACGCGAATTTGCAATAAAGTTCGTGTGTTTTCGTGTCTTTCGTTGTTCAAAAACTTTTGGGAAGCCACATTTGGTTATCCTTGGAGGAACGAATGAAACAAATCAAGATTGGTCTGATCGGTTTTGGCACGGTTGGTGCCGGCCTGGTTGAAACATTGCAGAAAAATGGGGATTTGATTGCCAAGCGCAGTGGAATTCTGCCGGTGATCAGCAAAATTGCCGATCTTGATACGACCAGTGATCGTGGTGTATTGGTTCCACCCGGCGTGCTTGGAACCGATGCAATGGCTCTGATCGATTCTCCGGAAGTCGATGTCGTCGTAGAACTCGTCGGCGGCATCACTGCCGCACGGAAATTTGTTGCAACGGCGTTGAAGCGTGGCAAACCGGTTGTGACGGCGAACAAGGCATTGCTGGCGACTTACGGTGATGAACTCTTTGCCCTGGCCAGAGAAAACCGCACCGAGATTTATTTTGAAGCTAGTGTCGGTGGGGGTATTCCCTGCATCAAGGCTCTTCGGGAAGGCCTGATCGGCAACCGGATTACGGAAATCTACGGTATCCTCAATGGTACCTGCAATTATATTCTGTCCTGCATGGAAACCGATAATACGGATTTTCAAGTGGTCTTGAAGGCTGCTCAGAAAGCCGGTTATGCGGAAGCCAATCCGTCGATGGATGTCGATGGATTGGATACTGCCCACAAGGCGGCTTTACTGGCCAGCCTGGTTTATGGCAAATGGTTTACTGCTTCGGATGTCGATGTGCAGGGAATTCGAGAAGTGACCCTGAATGATATTCATTACGCCGCCAGCCTGGGGTACCGCATCAAACTGCTGGCGGCCATCAAAGAAATTGATGGCTCGATCCAGTTGAGTGTGCATCCGTCCCTGATTCCGGAAACCTCCCTTTTGGGGCATGTCAATGGGGTCTTCAATGCCGTCTGGGTGCGCGGTGATGTTGTCGGCACAACGATGTATTACGGGCGCGGCGCCGGGCGTGAGGCCACTTCCAGCGCGGTGGTTGCCGATGTGGTCGATATCGGTTTGAATCTGCTGGGAAAATGTTCCAACCGTCTGCCGGCTTTCCCGGTATTTGACGAGTATAAGGGGTTGATCTCCGCGGCTGAAGTCGTTTCCCGTTATTATTTGCGTTTGCAGGTGGCCGACCGGCCTGGAATGCTGGCAATCATCAGCGGCATTCTTGGCAGGAATCAGATCAGCATTGCCAGTGTGACTCAGAAGGAGGAGGGTAGTCAGCAGGCAGCCGTTCCGATGGTTATTCTAACCCATAAAGCCAAAGTGGCTGCAATGAATAAAGCCATCGAGGAAATCAGCCGGGATGAATGTATTCATGCAGCCCCGGTCGTATTCCGCATCGAAGACCTCGGCTGATTTCTTTTAACCACGAAAAGCACGAAAAAGCACGAAATTTTTCGTGTCTTTTTGTGTTTTAAAAAACATCACACCACGTTTTTAATCAAAACCGGTACCGTTTTTTCATTTGCACGAGGGTGCGGTTATCGGGCCATTTTGCCCAGGCTTCATCAAAGAGATCCTGTGCTTCCTGACGGAAGTTGAGTTTGTCGGCACAGGTGGCATACTGGATATAAAATGCGATGGAATCCGGTGCGGGGAATTCTTTTTTTAGTTCTCGCAGCATTTGCAGGAGTGTTTCATTTGCCTGGCGGACGATTTCCTCGGAGCCGTAGTCATATTGCTTGCTGATGACCCTTTCGATTTCGGACCACAGGCGGTGGTCATCGCCGGCGCCTTTGCCAGACAGGGAAAGTTGCAGGCCTTTGCGGAAGGTGCTGATGGCTTCGACAAGTTCCCCTTCCAGGATCAGCTGATGTCCCAAATCCGCATAGTGGTGCAGATTGGCCGGTTCCGCAACGATCTGCTTACTATAAAAAGCCACCAGCTGACTGGGCAGTTTAATATGCACAACCGTTCGATCAGGGGACTGCTCCGAAAGAAACAGGGTTTTGCGCACCTCTTCGCGTTCTTTATGACGCAGCATGAACTCATATTGACCGCCGGAAAGGCCGCTGATTTCAACGGGCGTGCGTCCTTTGAACTCATTATTCAGGAAAAATTCGGCACCATCCGGGGAAGATGAACAGGCCAGTCTGTAAGTTTTTGCAGCAAGTTCAGACAATTCCACCAGAATCTCCTGATCCCGGTTGTTCAGGGGGGGATCCAGAATCAACTTCACTTCCTGACAGCCCGGCTGGCGCAGGATCAAAGTCCGCGAAGCGCCTTCCGGCAGAGGCAGTAAAATGGGCGTGTGCCCGAGAAGTTCATCCTCTTCCCAGAGCGCTGCCCCGGCTGGAATACTGTCAATATGAATCTGCGCAGCTTTCCGGCAGCCGGAAAGAAGCAGCCCTGCACACAACAGGAAAACAAGACCGTACAGGATGCATGGGGGCCAATGCGTTATGCGTAAGTGAACCTGGGTAACAGATGAATTCTTTTTGAACAACGAAAAGCACGAAACGACCCGAAAAAATTTCATGGGAAGCGGCCTTGATTGCGGGAATGCGTTGTCCATCCCATGAAATTTTTTCGGGTCGTTGGTGTCTTTTGTTGTTAAAAAAATACCACTGTCACTCGGCTTCGCTGATGGATAACGCCGATTCGTGGGCATAGTTTCGAAAAGGGCATCAATCATAAGGTGTCCGGGGATTTTCTGAAGAGTTGAAAAGGGGTTGCTGTGCGGGCTTGCGGAGATCACTGGAAATCCGGAATTGGGCGGCCATCAGACCATTTTTCCAAGTCCATATGGCAAAGTGCCGCCCGGGCAGGACATCTGGATCGGTAAAGGTGCCCGAGAGTTTTCCGTCAATCCAGAAGCTGAATTGGTTGCCATTTTTGCGAACTTTCAAGTGAAACCAGCGCCGGTGAATTTCACCGGATCGGGGCACTTTCATTTCGGGGTTTTCATGCACAATTTTCTTTTGCCGGACGATTTGCGAGCCGCGGTTATCCCAGCCGCCGTAGAGGAAGCTGTAGCCGGAACTGATATCGCGCCCGTCGGCACCCAGCACCAGCGAAAAATCGCCGGCATATTCGTATTTTTTCCCGCGATCCGTATCCATTTTCGGGCCGGCGAAAAAGTCAATGCTGACATTTTCTCCGTGCTGGAATTTATTCCACAGGCAGGCTGCGCCCTCGAGGTTGACACCTGAAAAGAAGGACCAGCGCGGATCACACTGCCAGCGATTGGTGACTTCCCAGGTACCTCCGGCAGCCGACCAGTCACAGGGGGCTTCCTGAAAGGAGTAGGAACGGATTCCTGCCGCCAGAATCTGCACTGCATTGGCCCAGGCAGCGCTGTCGCCTTTTCCCTCACGACCAGCCAGGCACAAACCTTGCAGAAATTCTGGCAAAGGAAATTCCCAGAGGATTTTTCCGTTTAAGCGTGCCAGAATGCGATCCGCACTTTTTTGCAGTGTGATGTTTTCGGGCGGGCGTTCACATTTCAAGCGGTTAAGGATTTTCCGGACGCCGGGTTGCTCCAGAATCAGCTCCTGTTCCTGAGGTCTGTAGACCAGGCGCAAGACTGCAGACGGATCGCCGTTTCCCAAGAGAAGTCCCCAGTTGCCTTCCGGGAAATTTTGCCGCAGTGCCTGCAGATCCATATTGACGCGGAGATCCTGCCAGAAATCGGCCTGATACCAGTAGTACTCCCCATCGGCAGCCCATTCGAGCACTGGATTGTTCCAGCTGCGCATGCTGACTTCATGGGAGAACATGGCCACCTTGTCAACCGCAGGTGAAAGCGGCGCCGGCGCAGAACAGCTCAGCTGCGTCCAGGAAAAAAACGGTACGGATGACGAAAACTGCCGCAGTACCGCCAAGCCAGTATCCTGCTCGGGGAGTTCCGTGGCGAGGGCAACGCAGCGCCCATTGTATAGAAAACGAGCCTCCGTACCCAGTACCTGAAATTGAAGCACATGCTTATCAACTCCGGAATCCAAAGACCATGACTGGCTTGACAAAACCTTCTCATATGCAAATTTCCGAAACAGAATTTCCGCCGTCGTCTCTGCAATGGAACGGTCTTTCAGCCGCAGGCAGAGTTCCCGGTATCCTTGATGTTGCAGAGCCAGTTCCCAGGCGCCGCTTTTCAGTTGACGGGTGCTCAATTCCAGGTTGAATTGTGCATCACTGAGCTCCGGTTGATTCAAGCGCAGAGAATGCGTAAATTCTCCTGGATGCGTTGGGTTTTCCTTGCTGATCTTGTCAAACAGCAACGACTTTTCATTGCCTAAAGCTTTCGGCGGCAGCTGTAGAGCTTGGGTGGGAACGACTTTGACATCATCAAAAACGGTGCCCTCTTTGCCTGAACTCAAAAGTGCAATTTTTCCACCGGGCAAGGGGTTGCTGTCCTGAATTTGGAATACCGGTCGTTGATCCACGAGCACTTCCAGCATTCCTTCATTACAGGAGACAGAGAGCTCAATCCACTGTTCAACAGGGAAAGGCAATGAGCTTTCGGCAAGTACGCTTTCCAGGCCATTCGCCTGGCGCAGCAAAACCAGTTTGCCCTCTGGACGATCCGGCTTGTCCCGCTGCCAGATGACAGAATAGGAAGACTGTTCATTCCCGCGGTAGATGCGCACGCCCAAACGCCCCGCATCCAGCGGGCGTATGGCACAACTCATGCGGTAATTGCGCCAGAACCAGTATCCGGCAGTTGCCTCGGCTCCTTCTCCTTTGCCGATAAAGGAGAAGGGGTTTGCGCTGCGCACAGGAGTCTGCAGAGAATGCACAGCCCACTCTCCAGACTGGATTTCCCACTCGCCCAGGGCATCGTCGGAGTGCATGAAATCATCCGAAAAGAAGAGATTGCCAATTTTCTGATAGGCCAGTGCAGGCGGCTCCGGATACTCCCTTACACTCTGCCATTTGAGCTGACGCCAATTCTGGATTTTTAATGAACAGCCGGCAACAAAAACCTGATCCTGATAGATGGCGACTGTAGCAGGAGTCTTGATCAGCTGAAAAACGGTTCCGGAAGAGGGCAAAGTTACCCATTTCTGATCCGCCAAAAGCTGAAAACGGCCTGCCGAAAGCTGCTCGAAAATCTGCAATCCCCCCGCAGTCCAGAGGATCTCCAGTCGCGAGAGCTGCCCAAACAGAGCCAGACCCAGCGCTCCGCTGCGATCAAAAGGGTCGTTCAGAGTGAAACGCAGCGCAAATTTTTCGGTCAGGCGTCGTTGGACATTGCGGGTGACCAGAAGTGGCGGGCGTGAATGCGCCCATGCGGCCGCTTCTTCCCGTTGGCTCTGTTTTTTCCCGTCATATTTCTGCCAGGCCAGGAAGCCGAGCAGGAATAGCAGCAGGCTTACTGCGATCAGACAAATGGAATTCAGCAATCGTGAACGGCTGCCGCTTTCCGGTGGGATTGCAGTATTCCCCGCGCTCGCAGCCAGCTTGACTGGTTCCACCGAATCGGCAGGAGGATTCTGCAACAGAGCAAGGAGTTCTTCCAGGTTGCTGACGCGTGCCAGCCTTACACTGAATTCTGAATTTTCCAAATATCCTGCTTTGACAGAAAACTCAGCGGACAGAGTTTTCAGATCG
>JAQVUB010000193.1 GCA_028699735.1 Lentisphaeria bacterium
AGTTCCCAAAAGTAGGTAGAGGCTATCCAGAAAGGGTTCAGGGGTCAGGCTTATAAGGTGGCGTAACCGGCCCGGTTGCGATTTCTGTTAGTACTCCCACGCCCGAACGGTCTCAGGTGCCCGGGGAAGCGACTACCTACTTTTGGGAACTGCACCTCCGACACATGTTGCCAAGGAGGGAAGTTACCACATAGAGCCGGACGGACGAAGGGGAGCCGGCTATACCTCCTTTTCCGCTTTCCCGTCGCCATCGGAGGCATGAAAACGCCATCGATACAGGAGCCAATTTCCCTCCTTGTTGTTGATCGTCGGAGGGAATATGGAGCGCCGGCGTCCCGGCGGCTCCCCTTTCGTGTTGATATCCACATAAAGTGCATTTTGCCGCACATCTCTGCCTGACAAACTGATTTTATGGCCGTATTATCACGCTTGTAAATTTTTCGTTTTGGGGAGCCGGCGAGACGCCGGCGCTCCATATTCCCTCCGACACATGTTGACAAGGAGGGAAGTTACCACATAGGGTTAAAGGTACAAGCATGAAATTTTGCACAGCGATCTCTTACCTCAACGCAGCAACCCATAAAAAATTTTCGTGCCTCTTCGTGTCTTTTCGTTGTTAAAAACTAGGTTGTGGACGGCAGTCCACCCCAAGTTTTTTCGTGCCTTTCGTGGTTAAAAAAGCTTTTTGGATGGGGTCTATGGCAAAGTCCGCAGCACCCGGAAGCCGACGCTGGAGCTGCGGTAGCCCGGTTTTTCACCGCTGCGCCGGGCCGCCCGGCAGTTCATTGCCTGGCTGGACCAGCCTCCTCCCCGAATCACCCGATATGTCCCGGAGCGAAGTCCGACAGGGTTTTTTCCCTCGGAAAAGTTATACTCTCCGTACCAATCCTGGCACCATTCCATGACATTGCCAAGCATATCATAGAGTCCCCAGGCATTTGCTTTCTTCAAACCGACCGGTTGGGTACCCGCTCTTTGGTGGTCAATCTGTTTTTCGTTCCAGGAACTGGAATCAAAGGCACCTTCATATTCGGCCTTGCTGTTGCCCCCATACCAGGCAATTTCATCCAGCTCAGGACTGTTGTACACGCCGGCACAGGTCAGCTTCCCGGAATAAACAGCGCTTTGAGTGCCGGCTCTGCAGGCATATTCCCATTCCGCCTCGGTCGGCAGACGAAAGCCTTCACCCAAACGGCGGCAAAAACGCTGACAATCCTCCCAGGACACCCGCTCCACCGGCGCATTTCTGCCGGCATTCTTAAATTCAGCCGGATTTTCTGCCATGACCTTTTCCCATTGTTCCTGGGTAATTTCACAGGCACCCATATAGAAGCCATATTTGAGGGTAACGCTGTGTTGTTTTTCGATCTGGACCCATTCTGCTTTTGAGCCGCCATTGATGGCATCGGCCTGTTCCTGCACCGGGCTGCCCATGGTGAAGCTGCCGGGAGGAATATAAAGCATGACGATTCCACTGGCCATATGAACCGCCTCTTTGGCCCAAACGCTGCCCGTATAAGGTTCTAAAACATTTTGCGGAGCCTGGAACCCAAACGGAACACGCACTGCCCGTTCAGGTTCAGGTTCAGGTTCAGGTTCAGGTTCAGGTTCGGGTTCGGGTTTGGGTTCGGGTTCAGATTTCTCTGCAATGGAAACATTCTCTACGACCGCCTTGGCCATTCCTTTGTCAGGCAACCCGGAGTCAACGGCTTTCAGGGCTTCCTCCTGTACGGACTCCACACTGTTTTCCGGCGAATGGTCCTCTTCTGCTTTCCCAGACTGCCAGCGCCAGAAAAAAAACACCCCCAGAATAAGCACAGCGAACAACAGCCCAGGCATCCGGAAACGGTGGGGTTTTGCCGGCAGCGGCGGCAGGATATCTGGTTCTTCCGGCTCCGGCACAGACTCCAGCCGGGAATCTGTCGCCGGTTCAGCGGGAGGCACCTCGATAGTTTTCAGTCGCAAAGGGGCTGAGGAGCCTTCGAGTCCGGAAGGGAAAGCTTTGAGCATGGCCGCGGCATCGGCAAAGCGCTTCTCCGGTTTTTCTTCCAATGCCTTAAGGATAAAATCATCCCAGGCGGGAGAAAGTTCCCGGGCAAAATGGGATGGGGGTCTGGGCACCAGTTCTCTGCCGGTAAGCAGGCGGTATAACATCAGGCCGACTGCATAGACATCACTCTGTTTATCTGCGTCTTCGCAGCGTTTCTGTTCCGGTGACATATACTCATAGGTGCCAATCAGGGAATGGGTTGAAGTCCCCGTACTGGAATCCGTTCGCACTGTAGACAAAACACTGAGTGATCCGGCTTCACGGAAAGATTGCTCGGCTCGGGTGCGCACCCATTCTTCACCCAGCATCCGCACCAGACCAAAATCAGCAATCTTGAAGTTGACTTTAGAATTGGCGCCAGGGCAGATCAGGATATTGGCCGGCTTTAAATCCCGATGAACGATTTCCTGACTGTGGGAATATGCCAGTCCCTGGAGAATATCGGTAAATATTGTCCGCGTTTCCGCCAGACCCAAGTGTCCGCCCTGGGCTTTGACATATTGCGCCAAAGAGTGGACCGTTGAACCTTGAATGTCCAATCCGGCAGCCAGTTCCATCCGCAGCCAGGCTCGCCCCCCCTCTTCGCCGAATTCATCCACCCGGATGATATTCGGATGTTCCAGGTTGGACATCACCCGCGCCTCCGATTTGAAACGATCGAGGGCATCCGGAAAACTGACAAAATCCGCCAACAGCATTTTCAGGGCATATTTCCGGCGCAAAACGCAGTGTTCCACTTCATAGACTTCCCCCATGCCGCCGCGACCAAGCAGAGACAGCACGCGGTACTGACCAAAGACACTGCCTGGACTCAGGATCATGCCCCCCATGAAAACGGGCGCCTCGATCGAGGACGCCAAGGAGTCCCCTTTCAGCGGATTGCCAGAACTTTCATGATTTTTTTCTGCTTCTTCTGACATTTTTTTCCCAACCTGAACTTCTTTTGCCGGATTCACGCCTGCGAAATCGCTCTATCTGGGGGATATTGGGCGCATAGAACGCTTTTTCACAGCCCCTCCCGTTTGGGGTGCAGAATACTCTTCGGAATTTGGCCGGACTACCCAACCGCCATTTTTGATTTGTCGGGGTACGCTGTCTTTTTTGGCAGCCGGTCTGGAATCCCAAACTTTTTGTTTGTATAAGTCGTGGGTCACCGTTGGAGCTCCCAGACAAACTCGAAAACCGAGATGCTGCCCCTTTTCTCCCGGCGGACTGCCGCCACGGAAAGCAGAACGGCATTTGCTGTCATCCGAGCCCCAGCAGCCTCCCCGGGCAATCCGGAAAGTCGGAGTTTCCCGACCTTCCGGATTGGTTACGGGACTGGCTGAATAGGTATGAAAGCGGTCCAAAACCAGCTCGAAGACATTTCCGTGCATGTCATAAAGTCCCCAGACATTCGGCGGATACGAGCCGACGCTAACAGGGCCAGTCCCATTGAAATTGGCCTGCCCTGCAGTCAGGGTATTGCCGAAGGAATAAGCACTTTGGCTTCCGGCCCGGCAGGCATATTCCCATTGTGCTTCCGTCGGCAATGAGTACTCAAAGCCCTGTAAATACTTCCAGGCCCATCCTTCCATCTCGTTCAAGCGAAAGCAAAACTCCATGGCTTCCTCCCAGGAGATATTTTCCACTGGGGCCTGCAATCCGGCACTTTTACCAATTGACGGATTGCTGCCCATGACCTTTATCCATTGTTCTTGGGTCACTTCGTACCTGCCAATGTAAAACTCTCTGTTGAGTGTCACTCGATGCAGGGTTTCATTATTACCGCGACCGGCTTCCGTTTCGGGACTTCCAATCAAGAATTGTCCGGCAGGGATTTTAACCAGTTTGATCCCGGTTTTGGCATGTTCAATAAGTGAAGTGGCAACCGCCTTGGAAGCAGGAGCAGGTTTGTGCTTCCCAGTGACAAAGCTTTGTTGGACGCTGCTGGTTCCGTCACTGACACTGACCATTAATTTTGTTTGACGGTTCCCGGCGGTATTTGCAGGAGGCGAGTCCATTTCCTGCAATTTTTTCATCATTTCCTGTTCAGGCTTTGACAGCCCCTGGAGCTTATCCGGTTCCTGCAACCCCGCATTCTCTGCACTGGTATTTTCGGCAATTTCCTCTTTGTTCCGCCCTGGGAGGAATAGAAAGAAGCAGACCCCGATTCCTACAACCAGCACCAGCAGAATGATTTTCTTCAAAGGCAGGCGCATGCGAAATTCCGGCTCGTTTGCCATTTGGAGCACAGGCGCATTCGAGGATACAACTGCAGAATCAGGAATGGCTTTTACCCGCAATGCTGCGGGTTCTTCGGACCTGGGCGGCGCCACATTTTGTTCTGCAACGGTTTCGGCAACAGGGGTCGCAGCTGCTGCCGGCGGCCTGACTTCCGGCAACGCGGCCAGCATGGCAGCGGCATCCGCAAAACGATCGGCTGGGTCCTCTTCCAATGCACACAAAATAAAGTCATCCCAGGCCGATGGCAAGCCCGGCACATAATAGGACGGAGGGCGCGGACTGATCTCCACCCCGGTCAACAGCCGGTAAAGCATCAGGCCAATGGAATAGACATCGCTTGCCGGGCCGGCCGCCTGACCATGTTTCTGTTCCGGAGACATATATTCAAAGGTGCCTACCAGAGCCTGACCGGAGCTGCTCAGCCCCGCACCACGAGTATCCTGATCACCAATTGACAGGGACAGCTGGAATGAGGTCAAAGCCTGTTTCTGCACCCATTCCTCACCAATCATACGCACCAGACCGAAATCCGCGATTTTAAAGATGGCATAGCCTTCCGGATCGCTGTCGATCAGGATATTGGCTGGTTTTAGATCGCGATGCACCAGGCCGCGTGCATGAGTATAGGCCAGCCCATCGAGAATCTGCCGGAAAATAGCCTCCACCTCTTCCGGGTCAAGGCGTCGTCCATTCAAATCAGCATATTCAGCAAGGGATCTTACCCGGGTATCACCAAGGCTGCCGCCCTTTGCCAACTCCATCCGCAGCCAATACAGCCCGTCGGTTTCACCGAAATCATCCACCCGGATGATATTGGGGTGTTCCAGTTGCGCCATAACCCGGGCTTCTTCGAGAAAATGTTGTTCTGCTCTAATATCTACAGTTTGCTGGTGCAACAGCAGTTTAAGCGCAAAAAGTTGTTGCAGCGTCAACTGTTCAGCCTCGTAGACCTCTCCCATGCCGCCCCGCCCCAGACGACGCACAATCCGGTATTGTCCAAACAGGCTGCCTTCCTGCAACATAAATGCAGACTCCGAATTACCGCCACTGCTCAAAGTCGGCATGGCACTCAATTCCAAAAGTTGTTCATCCGACATCATCTGCATCCTTCGCTTTTATCAACCAAAAAATTCCAGACCGTTAAATCACCTGGCACGTGGCAAGGATGAAAATTGCCGTCTTCTCTCCCTTGCTTATAACATCTGTTCATGCTCCCGCACAGGGGGTGGCGCCTTGTCCGGAACCGGCATTGCCGCCATGCCCGGCTCTTCATCCGAAACCTGCTCGCTCCCACTTTCCGAAACCCCTTCTTCAAAACCAGACAGTTCTTCCCAAAGCTTTTCGGAATCCC
>JAQVUB010000194.1 GCA_028699735.1 Lentisphaeria bacterium
TTGTAAGGAGTGCGCGGTCGAGGAGTTTGCTGACCAGCGTCGGGTAGCTGATGCCGGCTTTGAGCATTAGCTGCGGATAGAGGCTGATGCTGGTGAAACCGGGAATGGTATTGATTTCATTGAGCACCCAGGTGCCATCCGGTTTCAGGAAGAAATCGACGCGGGCCATGCCACGGCAATCCAGTGCGATGAAGGCGCGTCTGGCCAGCTCCTGAACCGTTTCCACCTGCTCAGGCGTCAGCTCTGCAGGCACCTTCAGGGTGGCTCCATCCTTTGACAGATATTTTGCCGCATAGGAATAGAATTCATCATGCGGGATGACTTCCCCGGGGGGCGGGCAGAAAATATTTTCGCCATCATCGAGCACTGCGCACTCGATTTCGCGGCCAGGGATGGCTTCCTCAATCAGCACTTTATCATCGTATTGGAAGGCCAGGGCGACCGCTTCCGGCAACTGCTCTTTTGTTTTGACTTTGCTGATGCCCACGGACGAGCCTGTACATGCCGGTTTGACGAACAGAGGCAGGCCAAAGTGGTCAAGAGCTTGTTGCAGGCTTGCTGGATCGGCTTTCTTGCGCAGGGTGATCCCGCGTGCTGTGGTCAGTCCGCCACAGTTCAGCAAGAGCTTGGTCACGGTTTTGTCCATGCAGTTGGCCGAACTCATCTGGTCGCAGCCGACATAAGGCAGTCCCAGCATCTGAAACAATCCCTGAATCGTGCCGTCTTCGCCATTGGCACCATGCAAAACCGGAAAAGCGACATCGAGAGGAAATTCCTGTCCGGTGCCCAGTTCCCATAAGCGGACATTGATCGAGGTTCGGCAGAGAAAACAGACCCGGCCATCTTCAGCAAGATGAATTTTGCGCGGATCCTGCCGATCGACCAGGAAGTCATCGCGGTCTCCATAATGCTGCCAGACGCCCTGTTTGCTGATCCCAACTACATGGACCTCATAGCGTTCCCGGTCGACCGCCTGATAAACACTCCAGGCCGACAACAGGGAAATTTCATGTTCCGGGGATTGACCGCCACAAAGCAGGCAGACGACAGGTTTGTTAATCACGGGGAGACTCCTTAGATACACACGGACGGGACGTGAAACATCATTCTTTTTAACAACGAAAAACACAAAACGACCCGAAAAAATTTCATGGGAAGCGTCTTTGATTGTGGAAATGCGTTACTCATCCCATGAAATTTTTTCGTGTCAGTTCGTGCTTTTCGTTGTTTAAAAAAATCCCGCTGCCACGGTTTTAATGGTCTTCAGCGAGGAGCTGGATCAGATCGTTTACGCTGAAAGTGGTCAGTTTATCATTTCCGCTGAGGATTTGGTCCGCCAGATCGCGTTTCCACTGATGCAGGTTTTGAATTTTGTCCTCGATGGTATTTTTTGCGAGCAGGTGATAGATGGTCACCGGTTTGTTCTGGCCAAGCCGGTGAGCCCGGTCGGAAGCCTGATTTTCAACGGCGGGATTCCACCAGGAGTCCAAGTGAATGACATAATCCGCCTGCGTCAGATTCAAACCCAGGCCGCCAGCTTTGAGGCTGATCAGAAACACCGGGCAGTTGCCGGTCTGGAAGTTTTTTACCGCGGCACTGCGTTCCTTGGTTGACAGGCTGCCGTCCAGATACTGATATTCAATGCCGCGTTCATCGAGGGAAGCACGCACAATGCTGAGAAATTTAACGAACTGGCTGAAGACCAGAGTCTTGTGTCCGCCTTCGAGAATTTCGGTAAGGAGTTCGAGGAAGGCGTCGAGTTTTGAGCCGGGCAGATCGGTACCCGGTGTGACCAGGCGAGGGTGGCAGGTCGCCAGGCGCAGTTTGGTGATGCCTGCGAGAACCCGGATTCGCATACGGCCTTCCGGATCATCGCGGCGTTCCAGATCCGCAAGGATCCCCTGGCGCAGCCGGTCATAGAATTCACGCTCCGGTTTGGAGAGTTCGACGTTGAAATCGACATTGGTTTTCGGTGGGAGTTCTTTGAGCACCTGATCTTTGCGGCGACGCAACAGGAATGGTTTGATCAGGCTGTTCAGGTGTTGCATGGCATCCCGGTTGTCCTCGCGCTCGATCGGGATGCCGAAGCGGCGCTGAAAGAGGTCACGCGGTCCGAGCAGGCCGGGGTTGATAAAACGAAAAACCGCCCAGAGTTCATTCAAGTTGTTTTCCACCGGGGTGCCAGTGGTGACCAGCCGGAATTTGGCCTTGATATTCATCGCCGCCTGAGAACGCTTGGCGTGATAATTCTTGATCGCCTGCGCTTCATCCAGAACCGCAATCCGCCAGCTGATTTTGCTGAATTGCTCGTTTTCACTCTGCAACAAGCCGTAACTGCTGATCAGAACCGCATTTGGGCCAAGACTCGCAAGCGTTTCCTGTCGATCTCCATTGCCCAGTGTGACAACCCGTAGCGACGGTGCGAATTTACTGAATTCGTGCTGCCAGTTGGCACAGACGGAAGTAGGGGCAATGATCAGGCTGGGACCCTCATGGGTTTTGCTGAGAATAAAAGCGATGGCCTGGATGGTTTTGCCGAGCCCCATGTCATCGGCAAGGCAGGCGCCGGCGCCCATCGCATCCAGTCGCGATAGCCAGATGAAGCCTTCCCGCTGGTATTTACGCAGTGTTGTGTGCAGGTCTTCGGGGACTTCCGGCTCGAGCTGCATGGCCTCTTCCATCTGGCTGATGTAGTCGTGCCATTCCGGTGTCAGTTCACAGGAACCCAGCTCGCTGAGCAACGAACTCAAGACCGGTTGCAAAAAATGATGCACCCGGAATCCTTCATTTTTATATTCCGAGATCCGGTTCAGATCATCGAGACGCTGGCGGAAGCTCTCGCTGAGGGCAACCACCTGACCATCCTCAAGAACGATGAAGCGCCCTTTTTCCTCATTGGACTTATGAAGCAGTTCGCGCAGTGAAACGGTTTTATTTTCATCAATCTGGACGCTGCCGTCCAGCGAGAACCAGTCTTTGTAGTTTTGTACCCGCAGCGACAGATTTCCCAGGCCGATGGTACGGGTGCTTGAGAAGCGGTTGTTTTCCGGCCAGTGCACCACGCAGAGGGAAAGGATGGAGTGCAGTTGCAGCGTGAACTCGTAGCAATCCATTGGATTAGGTAGCAGCCAGGTCCAGTCTTCAAGCGCTTCCCCTTTTAAAAGAGCTGGGCAGGCTGCTGTTGCTTCTTCAGCCTTGGCAAGTTCACTGGCAAAATTCCGGCATAAGCGGCGATGCGTCGTTTCCTGATGCGTGAGCATTTCCAAAGGACCCTGACCGGGTTTGTAAAAACCATTGGACAAGCCAAAAGGCTTGACAAACAGCTCAATGCGCAAACCCTGATTTTCAGGAATCAGGCGGAATTCCGGGCGATCTTCGGCAGCTTCGCAGCGCAGGCCAATGGAGTCCAGCGTACAATCCGACAGAATTTGATATCGCTTGCTGAGTCTGGACAGCAGTTCCTGGATTTCGCTTTGCGCTTCGGCAGGCAGGCGCAATTCTTTCCCAATGAGCTGGCGCAACTGCAGGAATTCATTATCAAAGAGGAAGACACTGATGACATCGCCATGTTCGAGACGCAGTACCATCAGCTCATTGCCGCGAGGCTGCGGACAAAGCTGAAAATCATAACAATTTTCTCGGCAGAGGAGACGGATGTAGGGTGTGGCGGTGACGCAATGCAGATTGCGTGCAACCGGGCCGTCCAGTAAAATTCGGGGATGTTCGACCAATGCCAGGAAGACAGAACCCCAGGCCGGGATCAGATTGGCAGGATCCTCTTCGATCTTGCTCATCGCTTCGCGCAGGATGGTACAGGCGAATTTATCCTGGGGGGATAATTGATAACCGGACATAAACGAATCCAAATCCTGCTCTATCCGGGAATAATTCTGGTTGCGGAAGGCGGTGAATTTACGCCCTTTGCTCCATTTGCCGCTGCGGATGGCATGCTGTTCCATGGGACGCACGGTCAATACACTCTGATCGCTTTCATCCGCAGAAACCAGCCAAATCAAGCGCCGCACAGTACGTTCTGGCAAACCGGCCAGGAAGGGATCGAATTTGCTGAGGCGGTTGAGCCAGCTGTTCTGGATTTGGACGCAATCCAGCAGAAAAGGCAGCTCGCCAACTGGATCATCGTGATAGCGCCGGGAAACCGGCGCAGCGCCCTGGTTGCTGCGTTGCAGAAGCTCTTCGCATTCCCTGAAGAGCCATTGGTAGCCACCTTTTGCGGCTTTCTGAGAAATGATTTTCAGGCGCTCTCGTTCGTCTGTGCTCAATTCCGCGTTCATCCAGTATTGGATGAGAATCCAGAAAAAGTCGAGCAGTGGGCTTGCCTTGGGGGGTGCGGGGATTTTTTCACCGTGTTCCTGTGTACGGCGGAAATGGATCAGGTTAAACAATAACTTGTAGATGTGACCCCAGCAGGGGATGCTGATCGCCAGTTCGGCATTGTTTTCTGCAGTATTGAGCGCGGAAGGGGTTCCTGTGCGCAACAGTGAGAAGAGGAAGAAGAGTCCACCGACGGTCTGGAAATAGAAGTCATGGACTCCTTCGAGCTGTCGAACTTCATAGAGGGAATCCAGAAAGAGGTTGACCGCCTTTTCATCTTTTCCAAACATGCTCGCCAGCCAGGCCTGGCGCAACATGCGGGCATTGTTGTTGGCATTCTGCTTGATTAACTTGGCAGCCGAATTCCAGTTGCCACAGAGAATTTCATAGTCGATCAGCGGGTAGATGGCGGCCATGGGGAGAGATTCGCTGACTTCCAGCAGTTTCTTTTCAAAGGGGCGAATATCATGGAGTTGCCGAATGACAATCGGCAGCAACTGCCAGGAACAGACCGCCAGCAGGGAGTCGGAAAGATCCAGCAGGCAGTCCCAGTCCTGCTTCTCGAGCAGGAAATCAAAGCCTGCGCCATCATTGTATTCTTCGGGAAAATAATCCCTCATGCTGACCAGGCTGGCATTCAATAAACGGGCATCTTCTGAATAGAAGGCATTACGGATATCCCGTTTCAGGTAATTCAGATCTGGCAGGCCGCGGTTGCCGATGGCGGGGATCGCCCGGGCAATGCAATCTGCCAGCCCGGCATAAGCCTTATTTGACATCAGTATCCGGACTTTTTCATCGCTGCGATCCGGGATGCTCCATTTGCCATCCTGACAGACGAGAATGCCCTGTTTGCACAGATTTTCGGCCAGAGCGCGAAGGGCTGGAATGGATAATCTGGCCAGGCGGGGCAGAATACGAGAGCCCAGGTATAGAATCCGCTCGATTTCCTCTAAATTTGCAGGAGCAGAAAGGGAAATCAGGATGGCTTTCAGTTGTTCGCCCAGTTCTTCCTGTAACTTTTTATCGGGACTGTCTGACACGTTTATCGGGCTCCGGGGGGGGCAGTTATCAGTTTTTAGTTATAAGGGGGTTGGGTATTGGTCAGACGAGTCAGACGAGTCTGACAAGTCCGACAAGTCCGACAAGTCCGACAAGTCCGACAAGTCCGACAAGTCCGACAAGTCTGACAAGTCTGACAAGTCCGACAAGTCCGACAAGTCCGACAAGTCTGACAAGTCCGACAAGTCCGACAAGTCCGACTAGTCCGACAAGTCCGACAAG
>JAQVUB010000195.1 GCA_028699735.1 Lentisphaeria bacterium
CTCCAAGCGGCATTTTGATCCGACCAGGGTATTCGATCCCAGTGGATCCAAAAGCATTCCGAGATCTCCATTCCCGATGTAGAACGGAAACCATCGTCTTTGCTTGGGAAACGCAGGAAGCGGAAATTTCTCATGCATAAAATTGACTTGAGAGTACCGAATTCTGGACTACTCCTTCAGTGATTTTTTAGCTTCCTCAACTTCCAGTCTGGAGAGCGTCAGGGCGAGGTCGATCCATTTTTGGGTCAACATTTTGAATCGTTTGAAGTTTTCGATTTCCACCTCGATTTTTGGGAGAAAGGCCGGGCGCACATACTCGGTTCGGCTTTTCATCTGATAGGTGTAGCTGAGTTGGTGGAAAGGCCCCGCCTTTTTCTTGGGATCACGGTATTGCACGCCGAGGGTTCCCGGTCGCATGGGGCCGTTGGCCATGAGTTGGGTTTTGATTTGTTCAATTTGGCGCTGGATTTTGATGATTTTACTTGACATATAGCATATATATGCTATAACAGGCCGTTTTGCAAGAAAAATCTTCAAAAAAAGGAAAATATCTTATGTCACTCTGGTCTTCCTGGTGGGGTGCGGTGCAATCCCTGCGCCCGGCTTGTTCCCGGCAACGAACCTTTTATTGGCTGGTCATTATTCTGGCCGGTTATTCTCTGCGCCCCGACATGGTTGGCGTCAGCAGCATCATGCGCGCCCTGCCGCTGAGCGATTGGTGCTATGACCGCCTGCTGGACTTTTTCCATTCTCCGGCCTGTTCGCTGAGCGCCATGACTCAATGCTGGGCAACCTGGCTTTGCGCGCATCTCCCCGGTTTGATCCGAATCAACCATCGCCTGGTGTTGGTCGTTGACGGAGTCAAGATCGGAAAGGAAGGCCGCAAGATGCCCGCCCGAAAACTCCTTCACCAAGAGTCGGCTTCCAACACCAAAGCCGCCTTTATCATGGGCCACTCCTGCCAAGCCATCTCCCTGCTGGCCGGAGCAACCGCCAACCCTCTGGCGGTCTTGATCACCGCACGCATTCACGAGGGGCTTATCGCTTCCAATCGCGACAAACGCACGCTCATGGACAAACTCCTGGATTGTTTGATCCGCCTCTGTTTGCTTGGCCCATCCTACGTGGTGGCCGATTCCTTCTATGCCTGCGGAAAACTGGCCGCCCAACTCATGGCAAACAACCACCATCTCATCTCCCGAGTCAGAACCAACGCTGTGGCCTTTGCGCCGCCTCCTCCCCAGGAAAAAAGACGCAGGGGTCCGCCAAGAAAATTTGGAGCCAAACTCCATCTCTACAGTTTATTTGCAGAGCCTGCCATTTTCACCACCGCCCAAAGCCCCGTTTATTCTGAACAAGGCAAAACCATCCGCTTCCACAGCAGGGATTTGCTCTGGCGTTCCGCCGCCTGTCTGGTTCGTTATGTGTGGGTCATTCATCCGGACAGGGGCCGCATCATCCTCCTGTCCACGGATTTGAGTCTCGACCCTCTAACCATCATCCAACTCTACGGCTGGCGTTTCAAAATCGAGGTCTCCTTCAAGCAAACCATCCACACGATTGGAACCTTCGCCTACCACTTCTGGATGAAAGCGCTGCAGCCCATCCGCAAGGGCGACAAAGACCAGCACTTGCACCACCGCCCAAAACTTTATCGCCAGCAGGTCTGGCGCAAGCTCAAGGCCTACCATCTTCACATCCAATGCGGACTCATCGTTCACGGACTCCTCCAATTCCTGGCCATCGCCCACACCCAAACCGTTTGGTTCCGTACCGATTCATGGATGCGGACAAAAAGACTCCACGTTTTCCCCTCAGAAGCCGTTACCAGGGACGCCTTGCGCAACTCCTTCCCTCAATTACTTGCGATTTGCTCTACGCAACGTAGCTTGAAGGTATTCCTCAAAAAAATCTTCAACCCGAAACGCCTCCGCCGTTTCAAAATGGCATTCTGAACTCATTCCCAGTGCAAAATAGTCTGCCCAACAAATTTTCAGACGTTGGAGACCCAATCGCCATGCCAAAATCCTGCCTTGTCACACCCTGAAAACTCGGTACTCTCAAGTAATCATACACTTTTGGAGTCTTTGCCACACAGACACTGTCAATCCGCCGTCGCCGAGGCTTTGGCGTGACAGGTTGGAGGGGGTTGGAAAGGGAGTCTGTGATTATATTTGGATGAGATGCGTGTTAATTTGGAAAAAAGGCGTTCCAAATTGGCGTCATAACTTTTTTGATGCAAGTCGTTGCGGTTGAGGGAATGGAGATGTATTTTTGTGCGATGGCAATTTGGAGCATCCCGCACGCAAGGCTTTTCCGTCGTCCGGGACTTTTGGGGAAAAGCCTGCGAGGCGGGTCAAATTTCAGAGGAGGTTTTCTGTTTTTTTTGACCGAGAAGTTCAGTCATGGTTTGAGCGAAGGAAAGATTTTCCACCTGTATGAAGAAGTCGATGGTGTTGCCTTGCAATTGGCGTGATTTCCAGATCCAAAAGGATTGGCGGATGGTCAGATCCCCGTAATTTAGGACGAGGAAATTTTCTCCCGACAGTTCTCTGAGAGTCAGCCCCCTTTGAAGTAATAATGGGGCGAGGGGAAGTTTGCGGGCTTGGCGGATTTCAGTTTTGGACCAGTTCATCGTGTTGATTTCTCCAGTGGGGTTGAATGAGGACGCGATTGACCTGCTTGAGGTCAACCTTTTTGGTTTGGTCGCGCACCGCTTCAAGCAAGGCAGAAAGGCAAATGTTGCGGATTCTGCGCAAAAGGCCTTCGGAAGAGCGGATGATGAGCGCCAGCGCCTCTTCGGAAAAGGTGCTGTGAGCCAGCCCGGCGCGATCGAGTTGGGCGAGAATGAACTCGGAAGCTTGCTCCGGATTGAGCCTGGGCAGCACCACCGAATAAGTGACTCGTGATTTGATATCTTGATGGACGGAGAGGCTGATGTTCTGAAGCAGCGAGGGTTGTCCGACGAGGATTAAGTTGTGATTTTTCGGGAAGTCCTCCAGCAGGAGGCGTAATTTGCGCAGGGATTCGATTTCCATCAGGTGCGCATCATCCACGATGGGCACGATCATTTTTCCGAGTTGGTTGAGACGAAAAGCCTCTTCGATGAGGCGCTTTTCGCATTTGAACGCCCCGCCGGTGAAATCAATGGCGAAGGCTTCGCAGAGGATGCGCAGGATGTTGAAGTAGGTGTGGAGGGTGCGGCTGACCGTCGGGGTGATCAGCCTTTTTGGATCGTGATCTTTGAGCGATTCTTTGATGGCGGATTTTCCGCAGCCCGGTTCGCCTAAAAGGAGGCAAAGTCCTCCTTGCTGGCAGTGAACGCGCAGCGTGTCGTGGATTTCCTGTTGATGGGCCAGAAGCGAAACGGCTTCCGGGGCGAAGGGATTGGTTTTGAGGCCGAAATAAGAGCGAATCATGGGTTTGGTGTGTTTAAGTTGCAGGGGTGGGTTGAGAGAGGGGGCGGAGCAGCTCCGGGTTGGGGGCCGCAACGTTGAGTGGATGCCGGTCATTGGCGATGGGATCCAGCGCCGAAGCCTGGCCGATGCGCGAGCCTTTGAAATAGACGATGACTCGGGCGAAAGAGTTTCTGTCAAAACGGACTTGGATCTCGCGGTTGCGCAAATCGGCCGGGGCTTCAAAACGCGCGTTTTTGACCGAGAAGGTGTTGTCGAGTTTGACACGGCGGGTTTCCTCAATGAAAAAGAGTTCATCATTGGCCTGGTTTGGCGGCAGGAAGCGAATGCGTTTCAAATCCAGGACGAAGCGGTCGATGGGTTTCATGCCCAAAACCGAATGGATGTGGGCGTTATACTCGTCCTCCACCCAGAATGTGAACTGCCGGTTGAGCGCTTCCAGTGAGGAAAGCTCGAGATTGCGGGAAAGGAAGTTTTCGCGGACATGCCTGAAAAACCTCTCAATTTTACCCTTGGCCGCGCCATCCCGCAGCGGGGCATGGCAGAGCAGGCAGCCCAAGCGCGCGCAGATGAGGGTGATTTCCTTGGAGGAGTAAATGGAACCGTTGTCCACATAGAGGGATTCCGGAATGCCTCTTTTGTAAAGAGCCGCGCGCAGAGCTTTGATCAGGGTGTCGGTGCTTTCCTGGAGGAAAAATTCGCCATGGCAGATCACGCGCGAAGCGTCATCGATGAAGGCGATGAGCTTGGTTTGAACCGAAGCGGTTGCAACCTTGATGTATGGGCCAAACATGGTGTCGGCCTGCCACATTTCATTGGCGTGCTCTTTTGAGAAAGCCAGACGGCGTTTGTTGGACACCTGGGAATCGGGCTTGAGCATTTCGTAGCGCGCCACGATGCGGCGGAAGGTGTTGGACGCAATTTCCTCGCGCCGGAGTGATCCGCGCTCAATGCAAGCCCGGTAGACAGCGCTAAGACGATACGATTTGCCGCGGAAGGATGGCAAAACCTCTTCAATGGCCGTGAGAACCTTCTCCGGAGCTATCTTGCGCGGCGTGCCTTTATCGGAGCGAGGTTTGTTTTCCATGAGCGTCACACCGCCGATTTTATAGCGGTAAAGCCAAGTTGAGATGGTGCGCCAGGTGAAATTCCTTGGCTGGTTGTCCTCGTCGATGAAGGTCGTTTTGGAGACGCTGCGGATCCGTTCGCGGATCGAATTGCCTGGCGCCGTTTCGACGGCGCCGATGACACGCAGCCTCAAGTAAGCGGTGGGATTTCGCATAAATTCCTTGGGTTGAAGTTGGAGCGCGCAAGCTACGACATGCGGAGGGCTGAGCAAACAAAACGAGTCTGTTGCCGCCTTGCCAGGTCCGGATGGATGTCCGGCGTCTGACGGCAATGAGGGAAAATCTCAGGCGGCAAATGTTCTTTGAAAACGCAGTTGCCAGGCGGCGACAGGGCAGCAATCCGATGGGAAAATCGCCCGCAAATGCTCCAGGGTGTGGATTGTGGCGCTCTTTGCCAATGACTGTGGCGGGGCTTGGATCCTGGAAAGCAGGGACCGCAAAATGGGTTGAAAACGCTCAAAAGCCCGCCAGAGGCGAAACCCACACTCCAGAGTAAAAATGGAGCGCACCGGCTCCCAGGCTTCCGCAACGTCGTATCCCTTCAAAATGCCAGCCAGAAAACTCCAGAAACGGGCGGCGGTAACGGTTCGTTTGCGAATGAAATCGGCCATCAAGATTGAGTGAGTGCGCCCACATCCCTTGTGTTGGCCGCGATTGCTGCAGAAGACACGCCAGCCTCGCGTGATCTCAGTGGAGCCGTCCTCGCAGCGGCCGCGCAAAAAACCATGCCGGTTCAGATGTCCTGTGGCGCGACAGTGCGGACACGGTACTGACTTCAGATGGGGCCAGTATTGGTCAAACTCAGCGGCACTCCTGAGGCATGAAAGCGCGCGGCGCATCCCTGTCACAACTTCTGCCCGAATCGATGTGGCGGGTCAAGCTGCGGCACGGAAGACGGCTCTGCGTTTTCCAAATTAAGGCCGCACTTCGAATCGAGTCTATGACAGCACTTCGGAAAAATCCTGCGGCACAGCTATGATGCCAATGTGGAAAATTACAACTGGAGCCGTTGCCGTTGGAGAAACTCCAGCGTGAAATCGCCGGACTCAACCATGGGGCGTGCCGGAGCGGGG
>JAQVUB010000196.1 GCA_028699735.1 Lentisphaeria bacterium
ACTGACGTATTACCCCCCCCCTGCCCCCCTGCACGTCAGAATTTTCATGTATTATATTAATATTTTTACTTTTTGTTCTGGCAAAGCCCCGGCCTGGGAGTAAACCCACTTCATGCAGAATTCGTAACCATCTTTATTGAGAGACCATTCCCTATGACCCTGGCGAAAGAAATTTTGAAAGCAAAGCTGCTCTACAATGGGCAGGAGTATGAATTACCGGTTTTGTGCGGTTCGGAAGGCGAGAAATCCCTGGACATCCGAAAATTACGTGCACAAAGCGGGCTGATTACCTATGATCCCGGTTTTGTCAATACGGGTTCCTGCGAAAGCAGCATTACCTTTATTGATGGGGAAAAAGGGATTTTGCGCCATCGCGGCTATGACATTGAGGATCTTGCCAGACATTGCAGTTTTCTCGATGTCGCCTATCTTCTGGTACATGGTTTCCTGCCATCGGTCTCCGAACGCGCGGCTTTCAGCGAACTGATGAATCAGCATTCGCTGTTGCATGAAGACATGCGGCATTTTTTCCAGCACTATCCCGATCACGCTCATCCGATGGCCATGCTTTCGGCGATGGCCGTTTCTCTTTCCACCTTTTATCCGGAACTGGAACGCAATCCTAATGAAGCCATCGACAGCACAGTAGCCCGGTTACTGTCAAAATTGCGTACCATTGCCGCCTTTTCCTACAAAAAGATCAAGGGGCATCCGATTGTTTATCCGCGACAGGATTTACGTTACTGCGAAAATTTTCTGAACATGATGTTTTACACGCCAGTGAACAACTATTCACCCGATCCGGTTATCACCAAGGCAATGAATCAGTTGCTGATTCTGCATGCTGACCACGAGCAGAACTGTTCATCGTCGGTGGTTAAAGCGGTTGGTTCCTCGGGGGCAAATCTCTACGCATCGATTTCGGCAGGCATCTGTGCTTTATGGGGGCCGATGCATGGTGGTGCCAATCAGGAAGTCATTGAAATGCTGGAAAACATCCAGCGCTACGATGGCGGGAATGTCGGCAATGTCATTGAGCGTGCCCGGAAAAAGACCGATGGCTTCCGGCTATTTGGGTTTGGGCATCGCGTTTACAAGACCTATGATCCCCGCGCCCGGGTTGCCAAGGAAATCTGCAAGAGCGTCCTGAATCATCTGCATCATCAGGATGCCCTGCTGGATATCGCGCTCAAACTTGAAGAGGCCGCCCTAGCGGATGCGTACTTCCAGGAGCGCAATCTGTATCCCAATGTCGATTTCTATACCGGTTTGACCTATCGTGCCTTGGGAATCCCGACCAATATGTTCACGGTCATGTTTGCCATCGGCAGACTGCCTGGCTGGATCGCACAGTGGCTCGAACTGCACGGCGATCCCGACAACCGCATCTTCCGCCCAAGGCAGGTCTATGTCGGCCCGAAACAACGCAACGTCGCCGATAACTGGGAAGTCCTCAGGAATGATATGAAGGCTTAGGCACTGTCCGCTCAAAAAAACGGCCATAGACACCCGGGGCAGAAATGCCCCGTCCGTGTCCCGTCCGTACTATCATCCATAATCTTGTTTTTGGTGAAAGATTTTTTAAACAGGACACGCAAGTTTCCTGCCTTGAGATGCTTTCTCATTTTTGAGAATTTTTTTGGGGTTGTTGTTTTATTGTGATGAAAGAGAACCGCTATGGTTTCTGCCTCCTAAGACGACGAGGAGGGAAATGACCACACAAGCTTGCACGGACCAGGGGGGGAGCCGGCGAGACGCCGGCGCTCCATATTCCCTCCGACGGAGACGACAAGGAGGGAAGTTACCACATAGGGTTCAAGGTACAAGCATGAAATTTTGCACAGCGATCTCTTACCTCAACGCAACAACCTTTAAAATTTTTCGAGTCTTTTTGTGTTTTTTCGTTGTTAAAAAATAGGTTGTGGACGCCAGTCCACCCCAAGTTATCTTCTGCTTGTCCAGTTGCTGATGACTTGGACTTTTCCGTCCAGTGCTTTAAGGACATCCGGAAAATCAAAGAATTGCAGGATGGCTTGGGGGTGGGATGCAGACGGCCAGTGTGCAAGCGGGTCTTCGATCCATTCCTGGAAGGACACCGGGCTGTCGACGAGAAAGACTTCGTCGATTCGTTTTTCGAGCAGCGCAGCAAAGGTTGCGATGATCGCCCCCTGTCCGCGGCCATGCAGGGAAATTTTCTCCGCCCCTTCGGCTGTCAGCAGGTCGATCACCCGAAGCACGTCGAATACACGCCGTCCCAGGTAGCTTTCCTGCAGCATGCTGCCATAGCCATGCATCATATAATCCATGCCGTAAACAGCGAAAAAGGCCTGTTCGTCATTCTTGGGGTCGTCTTCCGGGCGTGATTCCCCCATACCACGCGGGTCGATGGAATAGATTTCACGGCTCGCGGCAAGCTGGCGGAAATACGCGTTTCCGGTCAGATCCCAATCGCTGGCCACATCCGGCAGATAGAGACAGACGTCGCGCTCGACATCAAGCGTGTTGACACACCCCGGCTGGCGTACGTTTTTATGCACAATGGCACGAATGCCGGGTTCTTCCGTCTCCACCGCATAACGTGCCCAGATTTCCTGCTGATCAGCAATCTGATAAACACAGGCTCTGGGAATTCGGAAATGCGGCACCCCGCAACGCTGGGGCATCTGCAACAACTCCTCCAGCTTCTTTTGCAGAGCAACCTTGTCAAGCGGCGGGCGTTTTGCAGCCAGCTCCCTTGCCTGTTGTTGTATCAAATCCGAGATGCTGACTGAACCGGCCATAAGAACATTTCCATCCGGACAAACTTGGATTTGGTCTTCGGCAAGAGGAGTCACCTCGACCTGCTGAGCTTTTCTTCCGGTCTGGCGGCAGAAGAAATCTACCATAGCCTCCTGATTATGGATGGAGTAGCCATGTGTCGTCGGCCCCAGGAACATCTCGAACTTATCGACAGCCCCGAGCACTTCATAAAATGCCTTCAGATCCTTGTAAGCCTCGATAAATCCCCGCCGTTCGAAGAAATCGTATTTTTGTCCGAGCATAATCGCCGGTTGCGGGGCGCGAACGATCATCAGGTCGGCCAGTTCAAGACCTGCGCCTAGAATGCCGCGGGGATACTGTTCGGCATCGCGGGGCAGCTCATTTTCCAGGTCCCCCAGCAGGGTGGTCAGGTGACAGCTTGGTGCAGCCATCGTCAGACGCGGCTCGCAGGCCCAGAGCCATTCACTTAACGTACCCCCACCAGAATTTCCGGTCACACCTACCTGAGAAGCGTCAACTTCCGGGCGGCCAAGCAGCACGCTCAGCGCGACGCGTCCATCCCAGACCCGCCACGAGGCAAAACTGTCCCCGAGCAATTCCAGCTGCCGTCCCATGAAATTATGCGCACCGCAAAGTCCCGGGAATTCCGTCACGCCCTGCTTTTTCAGCAGCGCATACTGATCGCGTTCTCCCTGATGGATCGGATCATAGGCCAGTACCATAAAACCATTTTTTACCAGTCGCTGGGCAAAACCCTGATAAGTAGGACAAGCTTTTCCTTCCATCGAGTGTCCGCAGGTCGCCAGCACTCCGGGAACTTTGCCGGCTTTGGCAGCTTCGGGCACATAAAGCAATGCACTGACCAGAAACCCTGGACGGCTCTCAAACAACAGCTTCTCCAGATGCCACCCATCAAACTGCTTGATACCAGTCACCCTCAGATTCAATGGAACGGTTTCCGGCCAGGGCCCGAAGGCTTTTTCCACCGCCGCCTTGATTTTCTGCTGATAAGCAAGAGCCTGTTGTGCTGTCTTGATCTCTTTCAGCTCCGCCTGACGAAATTCTTTTGCCTTGCGCAGTTTTGCCACATAATAATCCACAACCATGTGCTGGTAACCAGTCGGCATGTCCTCTCCTCCAAAGTTTCTCGTCAACCGAAAAGCTCTTCGATTGACTGTTGATAATAGTTGTATTTATGCGGGTAATAAATGCTGTCCCGCCCCTTGACTTCAAACTTGGCCATACTGTTCAATGCTGAACTGCTGACATGTTCGAGCTCTTTGTCACAGGGGATATACACTGCGCGGGTTTCTGGACGCATCTCCTGCATGAAACAAAGTTGATTCATCTCATAATCCAGATCATAGCCATTACGCAGACCGCGTACCAGAGTCACATCCGAAAAGACCGATTCCTGATCGATAAAATCCACCATCAGCGTCTTGAAATTCACCACCTCATGAAAAGGCAGATCGCGTACCACACGATCATCCTTCTCCACATGCTTCTGCGGATTAATACCGACCGCCACAATCACCTTGTCAAACATCAATTCCGCCTTTTCAAGAATCGACAAATGCCCAATATGAAAAGGATTGAAGGTACCGGCATACACACCCACCCGCGGCCGGCGACGCTCGAGGTACTCGATCAAAAACCGCATGTTCGCGCGACACTTCGGGAAACGCCGGCTGAAACGGCTGAAAAACTCACTGCGTCCGCGACGATATTCCACCATGTTCAGATATTGATACTCGCGGAAGATCTGAAATTCGTAGCCGAGCAAATCCACTGGATTGCCATGCAGAATGACGTGGCAGTCATATTCGTGAAAGCGAGCGGCAAGTTCATCGCTTTCGTTCTGATCCTTTGTCGCCAGAATGGCCTGACGGATGGCTGACCGTGCGTGTGCAGGGATCGGCAGTTGATAGCGCTCCGTGATGAAATCAAAGACCTCCGCCGAACGATCCTCGCTGTCTTCCCCCTGCGGATACCAGATCACATCATGAAACAACGCTGTCAGTAAAAGCTTTGCCTGCATTTCCGGATCAGAAGGCAGCGTTTCATGAATGCGTTCACAAAGAGAGAGAAGGTGTTCCAGTGTATGAAAATGACGGTGGGGCTGCTGATACGCGGCAAGCACCTTCCCAAACCAAGGCGAAGCGAAATCCAAATGATAATGATTGCCTGCATTGACAAGCCCGGTGATCCGGGAAATCAGTTCCGCTGCACTGCGCTGACGATGCAGACTGTCCACAAAACAGGGCATCGGCAATGAATTCTTGTCCATTTTCTTGCTCATCTTTCCACCACCTGATGACGATGCCCTGATATACATGAAAAAAATCCCGAAACGGCTTTCGTCGTCACTTGCAAAATATAGTGCTCCAATCAGATTCTGACCCTTTTTTTTGTCCGGAACCCGGTTATATTTGAGGATATGAGGTAAGGCGTCAGTGAAACTGGAAAATGGCATGGACGAGGGACGAGGGACGATGGACGAGGGACCCTATGGACCTTATGGACCTTATGGACCCTATGGACAATGGACGAGGGACCATATGGACATACTGCCAGACTGTAATCGGCAGTCAGCTGTTGGTTAATAGCTGCTGGTTGTCCATGTGGTCCATCGTCCATTGTCCATAGGGTCCATAAGGTCCATAAGGTCCATAGGGTCCCTCGTCCCTCGTCCATCGTCCATCGTCCATCGTCCATCGTCCATCGTCCATCGTCCCTCGTCCCTCGTCCATCGTCCCTCGTCCATCGTCCTTCGTCCCTCTTCCCTCTTCCATCTTCCTTCGTCCTTCTTCCATCGTCCCTCTTCC
>JAQVUB010000197.1 GCA_028699735.1 Lentisphaeria bacterium
CGGGACTAGAACTGGCCGCGCGCAACCTGGAATATACGCTGCTGCAACTCGATAACGCGATCAGCTCCCGGCAGAAGAAAACAGCCCCGGATTCAGCACGCCAATCTGCCGACCAGCCGGAAAAAGCGCCTGTCGGAGGTGACGCAGGGGGGGTATCCGCTGTGATGACTGCTGATGAGCAAGCGGCACAGATCCGCGGAACCACCGGGGCAATGAATGGCACCTGGCGGGAACTGCAATCACGCCGCAGAAAAATGATCAAACCGCCTCCAAAGTGCAAACCGTGGTAATACGTCCATTTTTTTTTAACAACGAAAAAACACAAAAAAAACGAAACACAACTGACAACTTCAATCAGGTATTTCCGACATTTTTACCGGGCGTGCGCATTCCAGGGATTTTTCGGTAGCGAAGATGATGCGGTGGGTTTGATAAGCTTCCTCGAGGCTGGTCAAGGGCATCGGGGTCTGCTGCCGGATGCTGTCGATGAAGGCCTGAAACTGGGGCTGATAGGGATGATCGACAACATCGCCGGAGTCAAGCAGAATGGTCTCGAGGGTTGTCCATTTTTGTTTGCTCAGGCCCGGCAGTTCACTGCTGTAAAATTTATTGTCAAGGATGCTTCCTTTGCTGCCCAGGAACTGGAAATGGAAGTAATAGGGTTGGATGCAGTCGACCGAAGCGGTGACTTTGCCGATTTTGCCATCCCGGAATTTAAGGATGCTGACGCTGCAAGGGGGAAATTCATATTCTTTGAAGCATTCCGCCCGGCTTTTTCCGGCATAGCAGGTGACTTCCTCGACTGGTGAATTCATCGCCAGCAGAAGGGCATCGAGGGCATGACAGCCGCCGCTGAGCAAAGCACTGCCGCCGCCATCTTTGCGGCAACTCCAGGGGAACTGCCCATACCATGGTCCAATTCCGTGATAATAATCCGCTTCTCCATAATGGAGTTCCCCGATCAGGCCTTTGTCGATGACCGATTTCAACAGAGTCAGCTGCTGGCTGAAACGGCATTCAAAACCAACACAAACCTGCACTTTCCCTGCTTTCCAGGCCTGATGGATACGCTGGGCATCCTTAATGTTCAGGGCAATCGGCTTTTCCAGATAGACATGCTTCCCGGCCTGAATGGCGGCAATGGCCTGCTCCGGATGCAACTGATTCGCAGTGCAGATGGAAACAACATCGATTTCAGGATCGGCAAGCAAGGCGCGATAGTCGGAATATACTTTTACCCCTTTTAGTCCGTAGTGCGCTTCAACAGATTCCGCCGAAGGATTTCTCTGGCTGCAGACGGCAGTAACGCTCGCACCACGTACCGTCTTAAAAGCTTCAATATGAGCCCCGGCTACCCAGCCCAACCCGACAATGGCAATGCGTAATTCCTGCATGTTTCCTCCATGTTTGAATGTTTTGAAAAAAGTTGAACAATAAAGTGTAACTCCGAAGACCAGGAAATGCAAATGGTAATCCGTCAGTGGAACTGGTAACAGAGTCATTCTTTTTAACAACGAAAAGCACGAACTGACACGAAAAAAAATCATGGAAAAAATGACACATGAAAGCAGTCAACGCCCCTTCCATGATTTTTTTCGTGTCAGTTCGTGCTTTTCGTTGTTTAAAGAATGGCCGTTTTTTTTGATTTGCAAAGTTGTTCATTTGGGCTAAATTATGACGATTACGCCAAAATTCCGATCAGGCGCACCGTCGGTGGCGCAGCGGCCTGCAGCCGCAACGATGTAAGGTGTGGAAATTCGTTAACATCCCCAATTAAGCAAAAAAAACACAAATGAGTAACATTGACCTGGAAAACATGGAATCGATGGATCTGCTTCTTGGTGACAGCATGTCCGCGGGTTCCCTCAAGGAAGGCAGAATCGAGACCGGCCGCATTGCGGAAAAGAACGAGAACGGCATTCTTCTGGACATTGGTTTGAAAGCGGAGAGCTTTATTCCGAAGTCAGAATTTCCCGCTACCTGGGATGATCTTCAGGTCGGTGGCACTCTGGATGTTTTTCTTGAGCAGCTTGAAGACGAGGACAGTTCTCCTGTAGTCAGTGTGCACAAGGCTGAATTGCAGAAGGCATGGGACAACATTGTCAGTCAATACAACGAAGGGGATCTGATCAAGGGTACAATCATGAGCCGTGTCAAGGGCGGTTTGATTGTCAATGTCGGCGTGGAAGCGTTTCTGCCGGGTTCTCAGGTTGACATCGGGCCGGTACGCAATCTGGAAGATTATCTTGGCAAGCAGGAAGAATTCAAGGTCATCAAGATCAATGCCGAGCGTCGTAATATTGTTTTGTCGCGGCGTGAGCTTCTGGAAGCGGCTCGTATGGAGCAGCGTGCTGCCCTGATGGATGAACTGATTCCCAAGACGATCCGTCGTGGTGTTGTCAAAAATATCACCGAATTTGGTGCTTTCGTTGATCTGAATGGTATGGATGGTCTGCTGCATATCACCGATATGAGCTGGGGCCGGGTTTCCGATCCGCATGAAGTGGTCAAGGTCGGAGACGAAATCGAAGTTATGATCCTTGATGTCGACAAGGAACGCCAGCGGGTTTCCCTGGGTCTGAAGCAGAAGGAAGGCAACCCGTGGGATACGGTCGATCTCAAATATCCGAAAGATTCCCGTGTGCACGGCAAAGTGGTCAACGTCATGCCGTATGGTGCCTTTATTGAACTGGAAGAGGGGATCGAAGGGCTGATCCACGTTTCGGAAATGTCCTGGACGAAGAAGATCACCCGCGCCAGCGATATGTTGCAGATTGGCGAGGAAGTCGACGCGATCGTGCTGGGTGTCAGCAAAGAAGACCGGAAGATTTCCCTGGGGCTGCGTCAAGCGCAGGCGAATCCTTGGGAAGTGATCAAGGACCGTTTCCCGAAGGGTACCCGGATCAAGGGCAAAGTGCGGAACATGACTGGCTATGGTGCCTTTGTTCAGATTCAGGATGACATCGACGGAATGATTCATGTTTCTGACATGTCCTGGACCCGGAAAGTCAATCATCCCAGTGAAGTTTTGCAGAAAGGCATGGAAGTTGAAGCCGTGATTCTTGAAGTGGATGCTGAGAATCAGCGTATTTCCCTGAGCATGAAGAAACTGACGGATGATCCCTGGCAGAATATTCAGAACAAATATCTGATCGGTGATACGGTTGAAGGAAAAGTGACCAAGCTTGCTTCCTTTGGTGCCTTTGTGGAGCTGGAAGGGGGCATTGACGGACTGATCCATATATCTGAACTTTCCGGGGAGCGGGTCAACCGTGTCAAGGATGTCGTGCAGGTTGGCGACATGGTCAAAGCCAGGGTGAAAAATATCAGCATTGAAGACCGTCGCATCGGTTTGAGCATGAAAGAAGATTCCGAAGAGAATGACTTCAGTGCAGTCGCGGCACCGGCAAGTGCGCCGGTAAGCAGTAGTCCCGCCGGCGGCAATCTGGGTGGATTTGGACATGCTCTGGATGCAGCCCTCAAGGCCTCCGATGAGCAAGGGCAGGAAGAACCTGCTGCCGAAACGGCGCAAGCCCCGGAAGCTGCGGGAACGGATGAGGACAGCAAGACGGCAGAAGTCTGAGGTCTGCTTGTATCCCATCAGTTAAACTTGGTGACAGAGGAATTCTTTTTAACAACAAAAAGCACGAACCGACCCGAAAAAAATTCATGGGGAACGGTTTTTACTGGGGGGGGGATTCGTTGTTCATCCGATGAATTTTTTCGGGTCGTTAGTGTCTTTCATTGGAAAAGAATCCGGTTGTACTCAGCTTCACTGACAGATACTGCGCAGGTCTTGGTGACGTGAAAAAAAGTCGTTTTTGGCTTGCAAAAATGATTTCAGGGATTACCTTAAGACTTCTACCTGATTGCGATTGTTTTTTCTGCCTACATAGCTCAGTTGGTAGAGCGCATCCTTGGTAAGGATGAGGTCCCCGGTTCGAATCCGGGTGTAGGCTCCATTTGCAGATCAGTCCCGGTACTGTTTTTGAGTAGCCTGGCGGCTGTTGCAGGAAGTTTTTTTTCAACATTAACCAATCGATTCGTGTAAATTTCGTCTGTTGCATGGTTGCGGCAGCCGGAACCCAAAGCAGAAGGAAACTGGAAATGGCTAAAGAAGTATTCAAACGCGAGAAACCGCACGTGAACGTCGGCACCATTGGTCACGTTGACCACGGTAAAACCACCCTGACCGCGGCCATTACGATGTGCCAGGCGAAGCGTTTTGGTGGTGATGTTCGCAGTTATGCAGAAATTGACAATGCACCTGAAGAGCGTGAACGCGGTATTACGATCAATACATCGCACGTTGAATATCAGTCTGATAAGCGCCACTATGCTCACGTTGACTGTCCTGGCCACGCTGACTATGTGAAAAACATGATCACGGGTGCTGCGCAGATGGACGGTGCCATTCTGGTGATTGCCGCGACTGACGGTGTTATGGCTCAGACCAGCGAGCACGTGCTGCTGGCTCGTCAGGTTGGCGTTCCGGCTCTGGTTGTTTTCATGAACAAGACCGATCTGGTTGATGATCCGGAGCTGCTCGAACTGGTTGACATGGAAGTTCGCGATCTGCTGAACAAATATGAATTCCCCGGTGATGACACCCCGATCATCCGCGGTTCGGCTCTGAAGGCCGGTGAAGCTCTGTCTGCTGGAAAAGATGCAGACTGTGATGAATGCAAATGCATTGGCGAACTGGTAGAGGCAATTGATACTTTCATTCCGGATCCGGTTCGTCCTTTGGATCAGCCTTTCCTGATGCCGATCGAAGACGTGTTCTCGATTGAAGGCCGTGGTACGGTTGTTACCGGTCGTGTTGAGCGCGGAATCATCAAAGTCGGGCAGGAAGTTGCCATTATTGGTATCAAAGACACGGTGAAGACGACGGTTACCGGCGTTGAAATGTTCCGCAAACTTCTGGATCAGGGTCAGGCTGGTGATAACGTCGGCTGCCTGCTGCGCGGCATCAAGAAGGAAGATGTTGAGCGTGGTCAGGTTCTGGCAATTCCCGGTTCCATCACTCCGCATACCAAATTCAAATGCGAAGTGTATGTGCTGACCAAAGAAGAGGGTGGGCGTCATACACAGTTCAAAGATGGTTACCGTCCTCAGTTCTATTTCCGTACGACGGACGTTACCGGTGTCTGCCATCTGGAAGAAGGCGTTCAAATGATCATGCCTGGTGACAACGCCAGTATGACCATTGAGCTGATCAACCCGATCGCCATGGAAAAAGGTCTGCGTTTCGCCATCCGTGAAGGTGGCCGCACCGTTGGTGCAGGACGCGTTTCTGATATTGTTGAATAATTCAGTCAAACGAAGCGTCCCCGGCATTGCAGATCAGTGCCGGGGACTGTTTTATCAGGGGTACCGCGATGCCACAAGAAATTATCACATTGGCTTGCACCGAGTGCAAACGGCGTAACTACACCACAACCAAAAACAAACGCAATACACCCGGGCGTCTCGAAAAGAAGAAATTCTGTCCGTTCGAGCGCAAGCCCACACTGCATCGGGAAACCCGGTAAGCAGGGTATGCAGGATGCGGGGACAATGGTAATGCGTCAGTTAAACTTGGTA
>JAQVUB010000198.1 GCA_028699735.1 Lentisphaeria bacterium
CGTCCACAACCTAAGTTTCAGGACACAGACAGAACACGGACGGGACACGGACGGGACACGGACGGGACACGGACGGGACACGGACGGAACACGGACGGAACACGGACGGGACACGGACGGAACACGGACGGGACACGGACGGAACACGGACGGAACACGGACGGAACACGGACGGAACACGGACGGAACACGGACGGGACACGGACGGAACACGGACGGAACACGGACGGAACACGGACGGAACACGGACGGAACACGGACGGAACACGGACGGAACACGGACGGAACACGGACGGAACACCGCAGGCCTGTGAAAAGATCAATTTGACTGTTGTTTCTATGGATTTTAGTGGGATGTCTCCGACTCCATATGAGTCCGTGTTTAGTCCGTGTTTAGTCCGTGTTCCGTCCGTGTTCCGTCCGTGTTCTGTCCGTGTTTTGTCCGTGTTTACGTCTAAATAAAAAGAATTTGGGAGATCGTAGCACATGAGTATTCTGGTGACAGGCGGCGCTGGCTTTATCGGGTCGCATTTATGCAGAGCTTTACTGGCCCAGGGCGAGGATGTCATTGTTATCGATGACCTCTCCACGGGAACCTATGACAATCTTGCCGAGCTGGAAGACAGCAAACGTCTCCGCCTCATTGTCGATAATGTGAACAATGCCGCGCTTGTCGATGAATGCGTCCGCGAAGCAAGTGCCGTATATCATCTGGCCTCTGCAGTAGGTGTGCGCCTGATTATCGATCAGCCGGTGCGTACGATTGAAAGCATTGTCGGTGGGACCGAATCTGTGCTCAAGGCCTGTGCTCGTTACCGGCGCCCCTTCCTGCTGACCTCGACCTCCGAAGTCTACGGGAAAGGCTCCAAAGTCCCTTTCAGTGAAAATGATGATACGGTCATGGGAGCCACCAGCACCCGGCGCTGGAGTTATGCCTGTGCAAAAGCCCTGGATGAATTCCTCGCGCTGGCGCATTGGGTGGAATCCAAATTGCCGGTAATCGTCGTTCGGCTTTTCAATACCGTCGGACCACGGCAAACCGGGCAATACGGCATGGTTGTGCCCGGCTTCGTAAAACAGGCTCTGAACGGCCAACCCATCACGGTCTATGGCGACGGACAGCAGAGCCGCTGTTTCGCGCATGTGCAGGATATTATCGAAGCCCTGCTCCAACTGATGCTTTGCCCAAAAGCCCGCGGACAGGTGATTAACATCGGAAACAACCAGGAAATCACCATTCTGGCCCTGGCGGAACGAGTGAAGAAATTGACTGGCAGTTCCTCGCCGATCGTCAAAATCCCCTATGATCAGGCCTATGGAGAAGGATTCGACGATATGCGCCGCCGTGTGCCTGACCTGAGCAAAGTCCACAACCTGATCGGATATCAGCCAAAACGAGACCTCGACCAGATCATCCGCGATGTCATCGAAAGTCAGAAGCAGTAGTATTCTTTTTTAACAACGAAAAAACACGAAAAGGCACGAAAAAATCCTTGAAAGTGGCTTGAATGTTTTCATTCGCCGTACTTCCAAGGATTTTTTTCGTGCCTTTTCGTGTTTTTTCGTTGTTAAAAAAGCATTTTCCTGTTTACCGGCTTCTCGTTCGATTGGAAAAATGGATTTCACGGGTTACTTTTATAGTTGTCTTAATTGATTCGGGTCGAATATTCATATTTTGTGTTTCTGTGAGGAGATTTTGACGATGAAAAAAATGTTTCTGGGGCTGGGTTTGTTTTTGTTTTGCTGTGTATCTGTTCAGGCATTCAACACGTCTGCTTTGCAGATCAGCATCTGGGCTCCAAAGACACAATTGGTTCCCGATTACATTGATGTCTCCGGTTTAAAGCTTAATCTCCCCTACGGCAGCAATCAGAATATGGCTGGTCTTGATCTGGGTCTGGTTTCGATCAATGGCAATACCGCCGCGTTGCAGGTCAATCTGTTCAACCGCTCTTCTGAAAATTTCGCCGGGTTGCAGGTCGGTCTGGTTAATGTGGCCGGGACTTCCGGAGGAATCAGCATCAGCCTCTTCAATTCAACCGAAAGCATCGCACGCGGAGTGGATATCGCACTGGTTAACACTGCCCTGGAACACCGCGGAATCCAGATCGGATTGGTCAATTATACGGAATTCCTGACCGGATTTCAGATCGGCCTGATCAATATCGTCACCAAATCAACCGTGCCTTTCTTCCCTATCATCAATTTCTGCTTCTGATTTTCAGCAACAGTGCTTGATTTATCCAACAGGACCGCAGCAGACTCAACACGCTGCGGTCTTTTCGTGTCAGTTCGTGAATTTCGTTGTTAAAAAAATCTCTGATATCTGTTTCACGGACGCATTACCTTCTAACCCAACAGGAATCCTCTTCCATGAAATTTCGACTGGATTCTTTTCTCTGGCCGGGACTGCTCTTTGCCTTTGTTTCTATTTTCAGCCTGCTCAGCTTGCACAGGCGTTTGAATACGTTGAATCGTCTGGATCAAGTGACTGTCACATTGAGCCAGATCAGCTCTGCAGTCAGCCAGCAGCAGGAAGCGGCACGCAGCATCCGCAGCGGAAATTTCTTGCGGGAGCTGGCTGGACAAAGCAGCCTGAGCAGCCGCGATGAACTGAACATGCTGCTACATCAGCTCCATGCAGACCTACCGCTGCCGAATAGCGAAATGGAAGCCTTCGCTCAACAGTTGCAACAGGACTGGAATCAGCTCGAAGGATATATGCAGGATCTGCGAACCGGTTACGAAGCCCCGCTCAGCAAAGTCATAGCCATATCAGCTAAGATCCAGGATGCGATTCAGCAGCAAATGATCAAAAACCGGAAGAATGGGCAGGATACTAGCAGCAGTCTGTTCCGCCTCTGCGTTTTCTGGGCATTGCTGGGCGTGCTCCTCTGTGCCAGCCTGCTGACTGCCAGGATCATCGAACATAAACGGCGCAAACGCATCCTCGGTACCTTCCTCGCTCTGTCAAGGGATTTTGGCAGAGGCATGCTGCCCGTTACACCCGAACAGGAAGAACTCCTCCTGGAAAGCCAAAGTGGCGAAAATCTGGAAAAAATCTTTATGATTTGTTTCGAACGCTTCCAGAAGGAACTTCAGCTCAAAGACAATTTTTTCGCCTCGATGAGCCATGAAATCCGCACTCCCCTCAATGGACTAGTCGGCTTTCTCAGCAACCTGGCGGAGACTCCCCTGAACGAGCAGCAAAAACAGTTTCTGCGCATTATTGATTCCAGTGCCCGCAGCCTGATGCATGTGATCAACCAAATCCTCGATTACTCAAAAATTCAGGCAGGGCGGCTGGCTCTCGAGGAAATTGCCTTCGACCTGCATAATTTTGTCGAGGAACGGGTCGCAGTAGCCCGGCAGCTGGCAAAAAGCAAACCCCTCAAAGTCCACCTGGAATTCAAGGGCAGCCAGCCGCAAATCATCCGTGCGGATGCCGGACGTCTGCGCCAGGTGCTCGACAATTTGCTCAACAATGCCGTCAAATTTACCGATCGCGGTGAAGTCGTTCTGGAGGTCAGTTGCCGCAAGGAATCTGAAAGCGATCCTTTTGAGCAGGTTGATTTTGCAGTTCGCGACAGCGGTGTGGGCATTCCTTTCAATGTCCAGCAGCGCCTGTTCAAGCCCTTTGCCCAGGCTGATGACACCATTGCCCGGCGCTATGGCGGAACCGGGCTGGGACTGAGCATCTCTTCGGCTCTGGTCAAACTGATGGGCGGCCAGATGAATCTTCGCAGCCGTCCAGGAGAGGGCTCCTGTTTTTCCTTCACCCTGCGCGTGCTTTCCGCAAAGCCGGAAGAACAGGTGCGTATCTCTGAACTCTACCGGGTCATTCTGCCGCGCACAGAATTAAAAAAATACTGGGCTCTCCTCGTTGATGATACGCCCACCAACCTTTTCCTGCTGGAGACCATCTGCCAAAGCGTTGGATTACCCTATCGCACCGCGGAGAATGGGCGGGAAGCTCTTGAGTTATGCCGTCAGCAGCGTTTTGATCTGATCTTCATGGATATTCAGATGCCGATCATGGATGGCTATACCGCCATCCGGGAAATCCGCAAACTGGACAACAGCGGACGTACGCATATCATCGCTCTGACCGCATCCGCATTCCAGGAGGATATCGACCGTGCCCTGGGCGCTGGCTCGACCGGCTTCATCCCCAAGCCGTTCGAGCGCGATCAGCTGCTGCTCTGCATCGCTGATGCCCTCGGAGTAACCCCGGAACGCAAATTCCGCGAACCGCAGGTACCCCAGGAGACATCGGAAGGCGCGATTGTACGCCGTATGCATGATTTCATGCGGGAGCAATATCAGATTTCCCTGGGTGAAATCAAGATGATTCTGGCTCAGACAGTGGCCGACTGGCGCCCGGTACTGGACAATCTGACCACCTATGCGCAACAGGGCAATGCGGAAGAGACCATTGCCATTCTGCAGCGTCTGAAGGGGCAGCTGGTCTCCATCGGCCTGATTGATCATTCTGAACAAACGGTCACCATGATGGAGGCCTTCCGTAGTGCTGACCGCAATGCCGGCCAGATCCTGGTGACCAATTTCTGCCAGTCCCTCAGCCGCATCTTCAAAGTCCTGGAACAGGAAGTCACCGTCAACCAACCCTGACCAGTACCTGTTTTAAACAACGAAAAACACGAAAAAAACCGAAATTTTTTCGTGTTTTTCCGTGTCTTTTCGTTGTTTAAAACCCTTGTTAGACGGGAGCCAGGTCGCAGCAGGCCTTGTAGATCAGCGCAAATAATTCTTCGATTTCGCCCTCTTCCAGGCAGCTGAAAGCTATTCTCAAGTTGCTGGCCGTAATGGCAATCGTACCCACCCCATATTGATTGAGTAGCTGTTTGCGCAGAGCCTCACTGTTGACTTTCTTCAGTTGCAGACACATGAAATAGCCGCTGTTGAACGGATAGGCGACAAAATGCTGCGCATATTCCGCATGGCTCGCGAGCACTTCGCGCACCTTCCCCGCACGGGTGCTCATCAAGGCCGCTTTTCCGGAGCGCTGAACATAAAATTCCGGATTGCTCAATGCCTTGCTGACGATTTTCTGTGACAGTGCAGAGCCGTTGCTGATCGTACTGCGGATCAAACCGGACGCCTTCGCTTCGAGTGCAGCATACAAGGGGCTGTTTTCACCAGCACCGCCAACCGAGAAGGTCAGGAATCCAATGCGCAGTCCCCAGACGTAGACTTCTTTGGTGGCGGCATCGGCCTTGACTGCCAGCAGCCTGGAATGCTTCCCAGCCAGTTTGCAGAAGATCGACTGCTTCATCACCGCCGGGCTGAAAAACAGGCCGTAATAGGCGTCATCCACCAGAGCGATTACCTTGACCCCGCGCTCCGCGGTATCAAGCAGAGCCTGAGCCATCGCAGCCCCTTCCTCTTCCGTCGCCGTATAGCCGCTGGGATTGTTCGGGAAATTCAAAATGACCAGTACTTTGCCGCCGGCAGGCTGCGCCGCCAGACCGGCCCGGAAGGCATCCAAATCCAGCCCCTCACCTGCAAAGAAATTAAAAAAATGCAATTTTGCGCCGCAGCGGTCTTCGAAATTCAGCAGGTAG
>JAQVUB010000199.1 GCA_028699735.1 Lentisphaeria bacterium
GATTTATTTACTCGGCAGGACGACGGAGGCCATACTGAATGCGTCATGGGAAGATACTGGCAGCATGGAATCGATGGCCCGTTACGCACGCGTCGCTAACCTGACAATACGCCAGGTGGAAATTTTTCTCGCAGCGCCGGAGAACTATGCGCTCTGGCAGCGGATCAAATCCGCCTCCGGTGAAATTCAGCGCTGCTCATTTACCATGCAAAATGGCCTGTCCTCCCTGGATGTCATCAGCGTCTACGGTGATGAAGTCACTCTGGAAGCGCAGCTGCAACCCGATCTTTGCTTTTCCTTTCGCTGCGTCGATTATGCCATTCTGAGGCTGGATCTGCCACAGGCTGTCAACTCCGATTACCTCTTCATGTACCTGATGCGCATCCGGAACCGGAAAATGGAAATTGTCGAACAGCTCCCGCTCGGTTGCGTGGAAAGCTGTTTCCTTGATGATGGTGAACTGCTGATAAAAGGTAAAGACAGACGGCAACAGGAGAACAAAAAAGTTACCATCGAGCTATCCCGTTTATAAACCACGAAAAGCCCGGCGTGGGCTGGCGCCTTCAGCCTTCAGCCCTATTCAGGAGATTTAGTTATGCTCGTTACCAAAGACAGTGAAAAACGGCGCAATCTGCTCATTAAAATGTTAAATGACAATGAGCATGTCAATGCCAGCAGCTTCCAGAAAGAGATGCAAAACTTCCTTTGTGACGGAAGATACCAGGTATCTAGTCGCACCTTTTATCGGGATATAAAGGATCTGAATGACAAATACAATGTCAACATCATATATGACCGTAAAGCAAAAAAGTTTTATCTGCCGGCCGGCATGCGTCTCGGCGATGTTCATAACGATGAGTGTAAATTGAAAAGCTTTCTGCTGGCAGCAAGACTGGTTCATGGAATCCTGCCAGGGGCTTTCTTGTCTGAACTGAAAAGAGATCTGAGCGCGATCTTGCGGGAAAACGGAATTCCGCTGGCGCCGCAAGCCGAGCCTGAATCCCTGCTGGCAATTTATTCAAACCGTATCACAGTGCCAGACGAAATCTTCGATGTTGTGTTCAAAGGTTGGGAACAACGCAAAAAGCTGGATCTTGAGCTGCCCGGGCAACCCGGCAATACCGTTTCGCGGAAAGTGCGTGCTGAGCCGCAGCTTCTGGTCTGTCAGGATGGGGTCTGGTTTATCAAAGGAAGGGTTTCGCCCTATCTGGCAGGCCGGCTCGAAAGCGGCAATGCAACCATCGAGGTAATACCGCTTCATCGGATCACCAGTGCCATACTCACTGCAGAAGATTTCGAAGCGCAGGCTGATTTGAGGAAAAACGTGGAGCAAAATGGCTTTCTGGCAGAACCTACACTACCTGCAGCAAAAATCCGCTTTGCAAAAGATGTCGTCCAAGAAGCCGAAGCGCGTTTCCACAATCTGCCGCCATCCTCCTGGGAAAAAAGCAGAGATGGCTCCCGGATTCTGAGCCTGGCTCAAACTTGCGAGGAAGAAGTGATCAGGCTGATTCTGCAATATCGCGGAAAAGCCGCCGTTCTCGAACCGGAATCCCTGAAAAAGACCCTCGCTGAAATCGCCGCCGGCCTGCTGAAAAATCATCAGCCGGAAAAATAATGGCAAGCCGGAAGCTTCTTTTGGAAAGGAATACCGCCCTATGCGAGATATAAAAGTCAATGGAGTACCCTTCGCCGGGGATGTCATCAATCAGCCGGATTCTGTCGTGGAAATCGAACAAAATGATCAGCCGCTGCTGATTCAGTTCCCGGGGAAAGTGGCCATTCATGACAACCGGGAAGATCTGCGCATTTATGGCACACGGATCTCCATCGAAATCGAAAATAACTCCGCAACAATCCAATGCTTTGCTGACCGCTGCCAGTTCAAAATCCATAACAATGCCGCCAACCTGCATGTCTATGGCGATCACAATAAAATCACCGTCAACAATAACCTGGGTACCCTGAATATCTATGGCGATCACCTTCAAATGACGGTGCTTGATAATAAAGGTAAACTCCATTTCCTCGGAGTTGGCAACCAGGCCGAAATACAAAAGGGCGAAGCAACAACCTATGGCTATTACATGAAAACCGTCATCCACCCCGAAGCAACCGCCAAAGTCGAAGGAAAGTATAAAGAATTTATCGACCTGGGAAAAATTACCAGCATCACCAGTATCTGAGGCCACTTGAAAAAATAATAGAATCCAAAATTATACGCAAATCAATAAGCTCTGACAGACATATATATAGAGAGCAATGCACAAAATATTGCGCATCGCACCCCTGAAAACGAGCAAAAGCAAGATCCGAAATGGGCTTGTGTATGACAAAAACCTGTCAGGTAAATAAAAAAAACGCAAGAAAAAAATGACGAAATTTCGCGAAAATATTTTGGTACGACATGATTTGTCATACATTTTGGCATATAATAATCCTGTTACGATTTTTGTTTTTTCGTTTTTAGTAATCAGGATTCATTTCTGGTTGGTGGCAGTTTGGGCAGTTATTCAATTATCAGGAGGAGACGGCCTTGAGAAGGAAAAAGTATTGCAGCAGTGATTTTCTGAAACGAAGTGATCAGAATGACGAAGAGCGGATTTTTTCGGGGGATTTGTGGCAGAAGAGCCAGGCGATCGGGTTTTACTGCAACATCCTTGGCGGACTCAAGGAGAACCTTGAGCGCACGAGCCTGTGGGAGTTTCCGGAACAGGTTTTGAAACATTCCGAGGTGGCCGGACTGTATGACAGCCTGTTTCCGGAAGCGAAACGCAAAAAACTCTCTCAAGGTCTGGATTTCCAGCATTCGATTCCAGAATTGAGCAATGGGGATTCGTTGAGCGATATTCTGGAATTTCTCTACAAGGCACCGGAATTCCGCAGCCGCATGGTCAATGGGTTGCTGGAACTCCTGCAAAACCGCAAACAGGAAATCAGCAAACGCCTGAAAAGCGGCGGAAAAGCAAAGGGAGTCCGCAAGCAGGAAAATGCCAGTCCCCTGCGTGACAAGCTCGACGAAATCACGAAGCTGTTCAGTCTTTCTGAAAAGGAATCCCGCGCCATCCTTTTCCTCTATCTTGACCAGAGCAGCTTCTGGGATATTGACGATGTCTTCGGCTCGCGCAGGCATTCACACGGCAATCAGCTCCCGCAAAAACTGGCACAGGCTATGGGAATGCCGTTAAATGATGTCAGCGCGATGCTTTCCAGCAAGAACAATCTGCGGCGTTTCGGGATCTTGGAACCCGACAGCCTGGAGCTCGAGGATACCTTTATCAGCTTTCTCAACGGGCTGAATGACACGCCCCTGTGCGACCGCTTCTATACCCTCGATGACGGGTCGGAAACCCTGCCCTGGGAAATGCATGGGCGTCTGGCCACGGAAGAGGGCAAGCAGCTGATCAAGCTGATTTCCGGCAAGCAGGAAAATCGCGGGCAGCATATCCTGCTTTATGGTCTCAGCGGCACTGGCAAAACCGCTTTTGCCAAAAGCCTGGCAGCGCAGCTGGGCAAAAAGCTGTATTTCATCAATCAAGCCGACAACCGGGAAAACAGCAAAAGCCCCTCCGGCACCACCTTCCGTTTTGCCGGTCTGGAAGTGGCCAATCTGCGCCTCGATCATCAGCAGACCATAATCTGCGTCGATGAATGCGACAAGATGCTCTCCAATCAGGGCCTGGGCGCCAGCATTTTCAGCCGCTTCGGCCTGATGCCCGACCGCGACGGCGAAAGCAAAGGGCGCCTCAATGCCATGCTGGACAGCACCCGCATGACCGTCATCTGGATTGCCAACTCCACCCGGGATTCAATCGACCCCTCCAGCCGGCGCCGTTTCGACTACAGCATCTTCTTTGATACTTTGAGTGCCTCAACCCTGCGCTTCATCTGGAACAATGCCCTGCAGCGCTATGGGATGCAGGGAAAGCTCAGCGATGAATTTCTCGCGGTGATCAGCAAGCGCTATCCGGTGAATGCCGGCGGGGTGGATACCGCCGTGCGCAATGCCGCAAGCGTCATCGAACAGCATCCGGACGAGGATTTTGAGAAGCAGGTCATGGTCTATCTGCGGGCGCACTGCGATATTCTGGATATCAAGGAAATCGACGTTGACCAGCATGAACCGGCCGGGGATTACTCCCTGGCAGGCCTGAATATCAAAAGCGCACTTTCGCTGGAACAGATCATTGCGGCCGCGGGAAAATTCCTGAAGAAGGAGTTAAAAACTGAAAAGCATGTGGATTCTCCCCGCATGAATCTGCTGCTGTACGGCCCACCCGGAACCGGCAAAACCGAGTTCGTCAAGTACTTTGCCAGTCGTCTCAAGCAGCCCCTGACCGTCAAAATGGCCAGCGATCTGCTCAATCCCTATGTCGGTGTCACCGAACAGCGCATTGTCTCGGCCTTCCGGGAGGCGGAAGCGGAAAAGACGATTCTTTTTATGGATGAGGGCGATGCGATGCTGGCCACGCGGGCGAATGCAACGCATTCCTGGCAGACCTCGCAGGTGGTCACGCTGATGCATGAAATGGAGCATTTCAACGGTATTCTGGTGATGGCCAGCAACTTTGCCCAGAATCTGGATGTGGCCGCCCTGCGCCGTTTCACCTTCAAGATCCAGTTTGATTTCCTCGACAACAAGGGCAAACTGCACTTCTTCAAGGTCTTTTTCGAACACCGCAAGCTGCCTGCGCTCAATGCCCAGGAAAAGAAGCTCCTCGAGGGCATTACGAACCTGACGCCTGGTGACTTCCGCAATGTCCGCCAGCAGATCTGCTACCTCGATTCCGGCAGCGTCAGCAATGCGGATCTGCTCAAGGCCTTGCAGGAAGAGGTCACCAATAAACAGCAGTACGCACTGACCAGCGAATTCAATACACAGAAACGAATCGGATTCACCGGAATCTGAATACAACACCACTTTTTTATGGCAAAACTCTCCCTCGCATGTTGCGGCGGAGAGACAGCCACCACCACCCCAAGGAAAGGAAGAAAACCATGCAGACAAAGAAATTTCAGGGAATCGTCATTCTGAAAGACGGCAAGAACATCCGTCCGGTCATTGAAACGACCAGCCGCGGTCAGGCGGAGTTCATCCTCAAGGCACAGTATCCGGATGCCAGAGCGGTTTTCGTCAATGAAATCCGTTAAGCATCTCTGACCCCTTGTTCTTCGTATCAATCCCTGCTGGAGCCCCCGTGCGCGCGATTATAGCCGGATCCCGTTCCATTCATGACTATGAAGCCCTCTGCAATGTCGTCCAGGAATCCGGCTTCGGGATATCACAGGTGCTCAGCGGTGCGGCAGAGGGCGTCGATGCGCTCGGCGAACGCTATGCTCTCGAGCATAACCTGCCCATCGAACGCTTCCCGGCTGACTGGAACCGCCACGGACGCGCCGCCGGCCCCATACGCAACCGCATCATGGCGCAACATGCCGAGGCCCTGATTGCGCTCATGCATCCAAACAGTCCCGGCACCAGAAACATGATCCAGACCGCCCACCAGGCCGGCCTCAAAATCCATGTCAAAATTTTGCAGACAAGCAACCCGGAAAGGAAATGACACCCATGCATAGTA
>JAQVUB010000200.1 GCA_028699735.1 Lentisphaeria bacterium
CAGCTGGTTGCGTGAATAGGCATCACAGGCAGCCGGCAGCTGTTTACAAAGCCCCGCCACCAGAGTCCGGCATTGTTCCGGGGGGCATTCGGGATTCAGAGCGCTCATCACCATCGACTCGAGTGCAAAAAAGGCCTCCGTGGCCTGTTCATCATTGCTTTCCGACAGGCAGGGCACCAGTTGCGCAATGACCTTCTCCGCATCCTGCAGCAATTCATCCGCTATTTTATGTCCGCAAGCCGGTTCAGCCCAGAGAAGGTTACCTGCCTGTTTCAGATTTTTTCCGGGCTCCGTTTTTTTTATCGTTTTCTTTTTAGCAGCAACAGCCATTGTTCATCTCCTTGCAATCAAAAGAGGGTCCAGGGTGCGCGCATCGGCTGTTCAACCAGCTGATTGGCTTCTTCATCATCCATAAAACGTAGTTCAACCGGATCAAAGTACAATTTCCTGCCGCTGCGAATGGCACAGTTGGCCAGATGCACCAGAATATTGCTGCGGTTGCCATTGTCTTCGTTCAAAGCAAACTTTTTCCGGGTGCGCACCGATACATTGAAATCACTGATTTGCGGTTCGGGATCCGGAAGGGTCTTGGCCAGTTCGGCGAGAAAGCCAGGCTCTGTGCGGAAATTTTTGAAGACTTTGCCATTCGGTCCTTCAATAAACGGCTTTCCTTCCGTTTCATCCTTGCCCCATTCGCAAGACTCGAGAATGATTTTGCAGCCGTCCGCATATTTCATATAAACCTGTCCCCAGATGCCGACGACATCGGGATGCTGCGGCCAGGGGGCATTGGCTTCGATTTCGACCGGGCTGGTATCATCCTTGTCCAGCAAATACTGCACCGGATCAAGATAATGCTGCCCCATATCCGCCAGACCGCCGCCATCGTAATCCCAATAGCCCCGGAAAGAAGGCGAAACCCGGTGCGAAGTGTAAGGACGGAACGGCGCCGACCCCAGCCATAAATCATAATCAAAACCGGCCGGAACTGGCTCGGGAGCCAGACCAAGTTTTCCCATCCACATCGATGCCTTCCAAGAGAATCCGGTATGGGCACTGATGCGCACGGTCAGCGGCCAGCCCAAGGCTCCGCTCTGAATCAGCTTCTTCAGCGGAGCAACCGCGGTGCCCAGTCCGTAAAACGGGTCATACATACGGAACCAGGTATTAAGCCGGAAGACACGGGAATTACGCTTCACTGCAGCGGCGACGTGTGCCCCTTCCGATATCGTGCGGGTCATCGGTTTTTCCGCCCAGACGTCACAGCCTGCATTGAGGGCATAGATATTCTGCAAGGCATGCCAGTGCGGCGGCGTCACCACATGCACCACATCGATCGACTCGCTGTTCAACATGTCCCTGAAATCCCGGTAGCCATGGCAATCCTTGCCAGCCTTCTCCAAGGTTGCTGTCACCCTGCTCTGCATGACGTCGCAAACCCCGACCAGTTTAGCCTGGGGGTCATCCAGGACATATTTAACATGCCCCTGCCCCATCCCACCCAGGCCGATGATTGCGTGATTGATTTTGTCGTTGGCTCCGAAAGGGATCCGGGCCGGCTGGATGCTGCCGGCACTTTTACTGCTCTTTTTTCGTGTCATTTTGTGTCTTTTCGTTGTTAAAAAAACAGCTTATTTACTTCACCAGAAATTTGTTTTCCAGAAAGGCCTTGTATCCTTTCCAGGCCATATAGATATCCAGCTTGCCAGCGACCTCCCAGGGCGCATGCATGCTGAACAGGCCGACGCCGCAGTCGATGACATCCATGCCGTAACGAGCCATATAATGCGAAATCGTTCCGCCACCGCCGACATCCACCTTGCCCAGTTCGCAACTCTGCCAGACGACGTTGGCGTCATTGAAGATTTTGCGCACTTCCGAGGCAAATTCCGCGCTGGCGTCGCTGGCGCCCGCTTTGCCCCGGCTTCCGGTATATTTGGTAACGGCCAACCCGCAGTTGATGCGGCTCATGTTGTTTGGCGAACTCACGCTGGCAAAACCAGGATCATGCAACGCAGTGACATCTGCGGAGAGCATCTTCGAACGTTCCAAAGCCCTTCGCAGATCCAGACCGCGGTACTCCCCGCAGGCCTCGAGCAGTTCCGCCACCGTATTTTCCAGGAAGGTCGAATCCATTCCCGTTGCGCCATAGGAGCCGATTTCCTCCTTGTCGCAAATCAGAGCCACCTGGGTGCGATACGGGATGCCGGTTGAATCCAGCAGAGCTCGTGCTCCGGAATAGGCGCAGACGCGGTCATCGTGACCATAACCCAGAATCATCGAGCGGTCCAGACCCAGCTCGCGGGCCGCACCAGCCGGAACCAGCTCGAGTTCCGCGCTGAAAAAATCTTCCTCTTCAATCCCGTAAGTTTCCTTAAGCAAACGCAAAATACGCAGTTTGGTTTTATCCTTGCAGTCTTTATCGTCCTCTTTTTTATCGACGGGCCGGCTGCCGACAAGGACATTGAGCGCCTCGCCGTTGATGCCGTCCGCCAGCGTTTTTTTGCCGGCTTCGGTATCCAGATGCGGCAGCAGGTCAGTGATGACAAAGACCGGATCATCGGGTTGATCGCCAATCGAAATATTGACCTTTTTACCATTGCGCAGGATCACTACGCCAAACAGCGCCAGTGGCATGGCCACCCACTGATACTTGCGGATGCCGCCATAGTAATGCGTATCAAGCAGCAGCAGATCATCCTCCTGATACAGCGGGTACGGCTTGGCATCCAGGCGCGGACAATCCGAATGCCCGCCTACCAGATTCATGCCTTCGGTCAACGGCGCCTTGCCCACCCGGATCAGCATCAGGGTTTTGTCACCATAAGAACGGTATACCTTCGCACCGGCTTTCAGCTTGCGACCACCACCAATCGCTTTCTCCAACTCCTCAAAACCAGCCTCAATCGCGCGTTTTACAAGAAAGTCATGGGTCAGGCGTTCGGTTTTGGCCTGACTGAGAAATTCCCGATATTCCGCACAGTATTTTTCGAGCGCTTTTTCTTCTCCGGCTTTGAGTTTATCCCAGCCCTGCTCCCTTTTCCAGAGCCCTGCTGATGGTGTCTTGCTTTTGCTTTTTCCTGCCATGCTTCTCTCCTGTATTAAAATTTCGAGTCTTTTCGTTGTTAAAAAACAAGCCCATCTTTCGTAATCTGGATGCTTCGCCCGCCGGCAGCAGCGCTTTTGCTGATGGCCAGGCAGGCGTAATGCGCATTCAGTGCGGATTCGATGTTGTGCGCAGATTCCCGCTGTTCGAGGATGCAGCCGACGAAGTGTTCAATCATAGCCGGGAAGGGATGCCCGTAGACATCGCCAGTTTTTTTTACGCCGGTATCCAGGGTGAAGAAGTCGTTTTGTCCGGCAAAGCGTTTCAGGTAGAAGCGGTCATTCATGATCGTACCGTTTTCGCCGAGGATGCTGAGATTGGCAGTGTAGGGATTGCAGCCGACCAGCGAACAGGTGAAAACGCCCAGGGCACCATTGGCAAAACGCACCTGAGCGGTTTCCAACGGAGGATATTCGTAATAATCCCCAACCATCGCCGAAGCACCACGCACTTCCACCAGATCGGAATTCAGCACAAATCGAGCCATATCCACCGAGTGACAGCCCGCCAAGATAAACGCAGCGCCGGTATGCTCGGCCTTTTTCATCCAGGAACCTCGCTCCCGCCCGAACCAGTAATCCACATTGGCCAGAAAAACCCTTCCGAGCTCACCTTCCCCGATCAGGCGCTTCTGCATTTGCACCAGCGGATTAAAACGCAAAACCAGCCCCACCATACTGCGGGTGCCACTCGCCCGGAATGCTGAAGCCAGCCGCGGAAAATCCTCTTCGCGGATCGCCACCGGCTTCTCCAAAAACACATGCTTGCCGGCAGCGGCGGCCTGAATGGCTTCCTCCGCATGCTGATCATTCGGCGTACAGATCGATACGATATCGACACGCTCATCCTGCAGAAGCTGCTGAAAATCCTGATAAACCGCCGTTTGAATACCGAATTCAGCCTGCTTGGCCTGAACGCTTTCGATACGCCGGCTGCCAAGGCCTATCAGCTCACAATGCGGATTGCGCAAATACGCATTAATATGCCCGCTGGCAACCCAGCCGCAACCCCACACCGCACAACCTAATTTGCCTTTCTTCATGATACTACCACTGCTTATTACACGACGTTATGCGTCAGAATTGGGTAACAGAGTTTTTTTAAACAACGAAAGACACAAACGACACGAAAAAAAATTCATGGCAAACACACTCATGAAAGCAGTTAAAGCCACTACCATGAATTTTTTTTCGTACCATTTCGTGCTTTTCGTTGTAAAAAAATACCCTTGCCACCCACTTTGACGTATTATTCCACGACTCTGCGGATGACCCGTTTGGCTTTGCCTTCGCTGCGCGGCAATTCACCGGGTTTAAAAACATCCCCTTTTGGCGAAAACCCGAGTTTTTCCTTGAGGTATTTTTCCACCGTAAATCCGGTCACGCCCTCTTGTGCTTCGACATTGATGATGACATCCTGAATGCCATGTCGCTCTTCGAGAATGATCTGATATTCCGGAAGTACACCCGGAATTTCCATCAGAGCCTGTTCGACCTGCTTCGGGAAGAAATTCACGCCTTTGATAATCATCATATCGTCATAACGTCCGGAAATGCGCTCCAGCCGCAAAGAGGTACGTCCACAGGCGCAACGCTCCCGGGATAGAATCCGGCTGATGTCCCCGGAACGGAAACGCAGCACCGGGATTGCTTCACGGGTCAGCGAAGTGAAGGTGACATCGCCGGTCTGCCCATCCGGCACCGGAAGCCCGCTTTGCGGATCAATGATTTCGACGAGATAATGATCTTCCCAAACATGGATTCCGCAGCGCGCTTCGCAGTCCATGCCGGTTGTGCCGACGCCGCCGGTTTCGGTCATGCCGTAGATATCAAAAGCTTTGATGCCCATCGAACTCTCAATCTTGTGACGCATCTTGTCGGAAAAAGTCTCCGCGCCAAAGATTCCGATTTTGAGCTCCGGAAGGGTGACCCCCTGTTCGAGGGCGACTTCGAGGATGCGTGCCATATAAGAGACGACACAGCCAATCCCTTTGATCTTAAAATCCGCCAGCAGTTTCACCTGGCGCGGGGTATTGCCGGAGCTGGCCGGGCAGATGAACAAGTCCGCCATGCGCGCGCCATGAAAGAAACCAAAACCTCCATTGAACAGGCCAAAAGTCGGGGTGATCTGGATGCCGTCGCCGGGCAACAGCCCCGCCATCCGGTAGCAGCGCGCCATGCATTCAGCCCACTGCTCAAGATCATGATTTGTATAGGCCATCACCACCGGAGTCCCGGTCGACCCCGAACTCATATGAAACTCACGCAGCTGCGAACGATCAACACAGCTTAAACCAAGAGGATAATTCGTCCGGAAGGACTCCTTGTTCATAAACGGCAGCTTCACCACATCAGCCGCACTGCGGACATCCCCGGGACAGACCCCATGACGGCGAAGCTCCTCACGATACCAGGTATTCTGAGAACAGACCCGCTCCACCAGCTGCACCAGACGTTC
>JAQVUB010000201.1 GCA_028699735.1 Lentisphaeria bacterium
CGATCTTATTTGACGGTGTGGTGTCCGCAGTTTGAGTCAGGGGCGGTGTTGGTGCCACGTACCGGGAGTCCGTTATTGCTAGGGGGTCCAGAGAGTGAGCCCTTTGCGAAGCAGGACAGTGCGATCAAGGAGACGCGTAATTTTCCGGTGTTCATGGTACCGGATGAGGAATATCCGGCGGCGACGATTCTTGATTTTCCGCATTTATTTGCGGAATTGAAGGCGAATCTGGGGACGATCAAACGGATTGGTCTGGTCGGTGCTGCGCGTATGCCTCAGGGTTGTTACAAGGGGATTGTGGATGGTTTTGCGGGCGTTGAGGTGGTTGACATCACCGATGAGTTTTTACGTTTGCGTTATCAGAAATCCGATTGGGAGCTGGATCAGATTGCGGCCGGATTCAAGCTGGCGGATTATTGCTATGATGCGATGAAAGCGGTGATTGCTCCGGGTGTCAGTGAGATTGAGGTAGCGGCGGCCGGGGAATATGCTGCGCGCAGCCGTGGAGCAAGTGGTTTTGGTTTTTCAGCGATTGTCGGCAGCGGTTCGCGTGCTAATGCTGTGGTGCCGACTGCCAGCAGCAAGAAGCTGGTGTCCGGGGAGACGGTGATGATCGGTCTTGCTCCGAAAGTTAATGGATATGCCGGGGTGATGGGGGATCAGCTGCCGGTTAATGGTGAATATACTGCTGCTCAGAAGGAATGCCTGAAATATCTGCGCGAGGCCTTTGTGTTGACCAAAGCGATGTTGATTCCGGGTAAATCCGGTCGTGAAATTGATGTTCCCGCGCGGGCCTATTTTGACAAAATCGGTTTTGCCAAATATCTGGTCTGTCCGTTTGTGCACACGATTGGTCTGTTGGAAGCCGAAGCGCCCTTCTTCGGGCCGAACAGTGATGATATCCTGCGCCCCGGTATGTCGGTTTGCGTGGACATCAGTTTCTTCGGCCATCCGCAATTCTATGGCGCCCGCATCGAGACCGGATACCGGATTACGGAAAAGGGCGCAATCCCTTTCAGCGCCAAGATGGATGCCCTCCATACCAATTTGAATTTCTGATTTAACAACGAAATACACGAAAAGGAACGAACAAAAATTTCATGGAATAGGAGTTGACTGTTTACCATGCGTCCTACTTTTTCATGCAATTTTTGTTCGTTATATTCGTGTTTTTCGTTGTAAAAAAATTATATCAGGAGGCTTGCAATGAAACAGAATTCCTGTTTTGATGTCGTTCTCGGCATCGATATGGAAACGGATATTGGCAGTTACACCGATCATTATGACGGGGTGCAGCTGGGTACCCCGAAACTGCTCGAGGTCATGGCGGAGCAGAGGGCGGTTGCGACGTATTTCTGGACGGGGCATGCAGCAGAAAATAATGTTGCCATTTTGAAAATGGTACAGGACGCCGGCCATGAAATCGGCTGTCACGGGCTTTTTCACGAAACGCTGGGGGACCCCCTGTTTCCGCTGCCCAACAACTGGCCAGTCTGCAATTTTGAGGTCGAAGGCCGCATCCGGGAAGCGACCCGGATCGTCAGCGAACTGAGCGGGCAGTCTCCCCGAAGCTTCCGTTGTCCGCGTCTTTGGGGCAGCAATACGGTGGTGCAGGTGCTGGAGAAGCTCGGGTACAAGGCTGATGCCTCCCTGCCGCTGTTTTTCTACCGTACGATGATCAGCCCTTATCATCCCGATCCCAAGGACTGGACTCGCAAAGGCTCCCTGAAACTGGTCGAAATCCCCAATTTCTGTGATCTGGAGATGGAAAGTCATGATCCCTGGAACCGTGACCGCGACCAGTGGCCGCTCTTCCGCACGGAGGGCACCCGTTATCTGATGGATAAGATTGACGGTTTTTTGCGTTATGTCGAAGCACGCAACGTGCGCCCGGTGCTCTGTTTCTACTTTCATCCTTGGGAGTTTCAGGCGATGCCCCAGGGTGCCCTGGATTTTGGCGAAGCGGATGTGACGCCAAAGCCCTTTATCACCAAAAACTGCGGGGATGCAGGTCTGCAGCAATTTGCTTTGCTGCTGCAGGAACTCAGAAAACGCGGGGGCACCTTCAAAACTGCAGAAACCCTCGCCGCAGAATATTAAAAAATTTTAACCACGAAATACACGAAAAAACACGAAAATTTTCGTGTTTTTTCGTGTATTTCGTTGTTAAAAAAAATCCCCCGCAATCACTTTTTCGCAAAGCCGGATTCAAGGATTAAATTTAATTTTGTGCCTAAGGCTTTTCAATATCCCTATTCAGCTGTAAGGAATCATGATGGAACTTTCTGAACTTCCCACCGGCACGCAAAAACCGGCACTGACTTTCCGGCATTTCCCAACCACTTGGCAGGCTGTACTGTGGCGAAATTGGGGGATTGTTCCGATAGAACGCCTGGCCGTTGCCTTAAATTGCCAGCCACAAAATTTGCTGCAGGCGGGATCGCTGATGGGACTGCAGGCCGATGACTCGCTCTGTGCTCTCTGGCTGAAACGGGGATACCAGACAATCATCCGGCAAAACTGGCATCTGCTTTCCTACAAGCAATTGCTGACCATACTCGATTGGACGCCAGCCAAACTCGAATATATCCTCCGCGAAGATGACTTTTTGTGGCACAAAATGGGCAATTTCAAACCCGAAGTCACCCCCCCGCAATACGGCGAACTGACCGCCGCCCAGGCAGCCCAGACCGCTCGCCTCAAACAGTGGCATGAAGAATGCAATGCCAAATTGCCTTCCCTGGCTGAAAAGCCCTTTGCGTTTTTGAATCAATCCTTTACAGAGGGGACTTCGTCTGTTCAGGCCAATGCCGGTTTACGGATGATCTATTCCTATTCGGCTCTGTATGGGGACCCTTTGATGGACAGTGAGGCAGACCCTTATCCGGATCAGCTTTTGGCCGATTATGCGGCAAGCGGTGTCAATGCTGTCTGGATGCAGGCCATCCTTTACACGCTGGTTCCCTGGTTTGGGAACAGCGAATATTCCCAGGATTGCGAGAAGCGTTTGGCCAATTTGCGCATATTGGCTCAGCGCATGGCGAAATACGGCCTGAAACTGATTTTGTACATCAATGAGCCACGAGGCATGCCGGACGCATTCTTCAAAATGCATCCGGATTGGCGCGGTGCCAAGGCTGCCAATAATGACCTCTATGCTCTTTGCACCAGCAACCCGGCCGTTTTGCAGCAATTAAGCAAGGGCGTGGAGACTTTATTCCGCAAAGTCCCGGAACTGGGCGGCCTTTTCTGCATTACCATGTCGGAAAACCTGACCAATTGTTTTTCCAAGACGGCTTCGGGTCAGGTTCCGTCCTGTCCCTTGTGTGCAAAGCGCACTCATGCGGATGTGATCATCGAAGTCCTGCAGGCGCTTGAAAGCGGGGCGCACCGGGCAAATCCTGCCGCGGAAGTCATTGCCTGGAGCTGGGCCTGGTCTCCGGACTGGGATGAAGAGGTCGTCTCGAGGCTTCCTGCCAAAGTGAAACTGATGATGGTCAGTGAAAGTTATTTGGAGACGGATTGTTGTGGCGGGATCAAAGGCAAAGTTCTGGATTATTCGATCTCCAAACCCGGCCCGGGACCGGCTTTCACCCGCCTGGCAGCCAAAGCTTGCAAGGCTGGAGTTCCGGTGATTGCCAAAGTGCAGCTGAATAACACCTGGGAGAATTCTGCAGTACCCTATATTCCAGTCCCTGGTCTGGTGCAGGAGCATCTCGCAAAATTGCGGGCTCTTGGGGTTCAGGATTTCATGGTCAGCTGGACGCTGGGCGGTTATCCCGGAGGCAATATTCCGTTGCTGGACAAAAGTAAAGAAGTACTTGCTGCAGAGAAGTACGGTTCAGCCGCTTCTGAAATACTCAAGGCCTGTTCTTTTTTTGACAAGGGATTCCGGTTTTTTCCCTTTCATTTCACTGGCCAGATCTATTTGGCTCCTCAGAATTACGGACCGGTCAATTTGCTGTTTGCTGAAGAGACCGGGTATAAGGCTACAATGATTGGCTTTCCTTATGATGATCTGGATTCCTGGACGGGCGGCGGGTTTTATCCGGAAGACCGCTTCGAGGAGGCTTTTGCCCGTCTGTCGGAGCTTTGGCAGGTTGGTTTGAATATTCTGAAGCAGGCTGCAGCTCAGGTACCTGCCGAAAAGCAGGCTAATTACCGGGATTTGCTGAGTGTGGCGGAAGCCTGTTCCTGCCATTTTCTGAGCACCTGGCTGCAAATCATGTTTGTTCGCCGGCGAAAGACGGGCGACCGTGGAGGGATGTTGACAGCACTGACCGGTGAACTGGAACAGGCGCAAACACTGCTTGACCTCTTCCGGCAGGATTCACGCATCGGCTTCGAAGCCAGCAACCATTACTACTACAACGAAAATACCCTCAAAGAAAAAATCTTCAACTGCCGGTACCTGATGGAAAACCTGCAGATTCCATGATTTTTTCGGGGGAGTTTGTGCCTTTCGTTGTTAAAAACCGTATTGGCCGGAATTGCTGTTGAAAACGAGTGAAATTTGTGATTTTACTTTACCTTTCCGGGTTGGCAGTGTATTTTTAAAGGACACCTGTTTTTCGCATGGTGACAGCGCATCGGTGAAACATTGAAAAGGAGAAGAAATGTCGGTTCCCTTCAAGATTGATTTAAGTGGCAAGGTTGCTCTGGTAACTGGTGGTGGTGGCATTCTGTGCAGCGGGATGGCGGAAGCTCTGGCGGAATGCGGAGCAAAAGTGGTCGTGCTGGATTTGCGCAAAGAGGCTGCGGACAAAGTTGCCGCTGTGATTACCAGCAAAGGCGGTGAAGCCATTGGCGTTGCTTGCAACGTCCTGGAACGTCCCAGCATCGAAGAAGCTAATGAAATCATTTGCAAGACCTATGGCCCCTGCGATATCCTGATCAATGGCGCCGGAGGCAATCACCCCAAGGGCACAACCTCACAGGAAACCTTCAGCAGAGAACTTTTCGAAAAGGCGGATCCGTCGCAAATTTCCTTCTATGATCTTGATCCGGCCGGCATCCAGTTCGTCTTCAATCTGAATTTCCTTGGAACTCTTCTGCCGACCCAGGTATTCAGCAAGGCGATGGCACAGCGTGGCAGCGGGGTCATCATCAATATTTCTTCGATGAATGCTTTTAAACCGCTGACCAAAATTCCGGCCTACAGTGCAGCCAAAGCTGCAGTGAGCAATTTCACGCAGTGGCTTGCGGTGCACATGGCTCCGGCCGGCATTCGGGTCAACGCCATTGCTCCGGGGTTTTTCCTGACGGATCAAAACCGCGCTCTGCTGATGAATCCGGATGGCAGCCCGACTCCGCGTTCCAAAAAGATCATGGCTCATACCCCGATGGGAAAATTCGGCGAGCCTGCCGATCTGATTGGGGCTCTGCTGTGGTTGGCCAGCGATCAGGCCGCCGGTTTCGTCACTGGCACCATTATCCCGATCGACGGTGGCTTCAGCGCATATTCCGGGGTCTGATTAGACTCTGTATTTAATATTTTTAACCACGAAAAGCACGAACGGGCACGAATTTTTTTTCGTG
>JAQVUB010000202.1 GCA_028699735.1 Lentisphaeria bacterium
CCGGGCACCTGAGACCGTTCGGGCGTGGGAGTACTAACAGAAATCGCAACCGGGCCGGTTACGCCACCTTATAAGCCTGACCCCTGAACCCTTTCTGGATAGCCTCTACCTTTTGGGAACTGCACCCTTTTCAGCCAACCAAATCGAGTATAGCATGCCGAGATTGTCGTTCAAACCCATATTTCTCACCCAAAATCAGAAACAATCGTTTTTTGTAATCGGTCATTCAGGTTTGTTTTGCTCGGTCGGATCGGACGGATCAGACGGATCAGATCAGTGATCATAGTCAGGGGAAAAACAGGTCACTTTGCTTGAGCATGCCTGAATGTGTCATCGGGGAGTCTTTTCACAAAAAGCCTATCAGTCCTTTGGGTGGAATTCCCAGCCTACGGGTTGTCCATCGAGTCTGACGGAAAGCAGTGCGTTTTCAGCGCCGAATCCGGCCGCTCCATCGGCGGCATAGGGATTGAACGGGAAAACCGGCCATCGGAAATGGGTATTTGGCGGCAGGTGGATGGTGCATCCATCCAGTTCGAGGATATTGCCGAGTTCCTGCGGGCGCCAGCTGACCGGATGTTCGAGGGACAGGATGGTTTCCTTGCCATTGCTGAGGCGGAGGCGGCTTCCGGCTTTGAGTTGCAGCATGAGCTGCTGCAGTGCCGGGCCGTTTTGAGCTTCTGTCTGGAGGCGGATTCTGTCCTTTTCCATCTTACAGGAAAGGCTGCAGGTTACCGGCCCGTAATGCAGGTTCAGGCAGCTGCCATCCTCCGAGAGTTCAGCTTGATCGGGAATGAATTTTCCGGCAGCGAGAAAACTGGAGAATTCAGGTTGCTCCTTCGAGTTTCCACCGCCGACGAGCAGGCGGAGTTTGTCCAGCCAGAGTGAAAAGAAGGACTGCCGGTCTAGTCCCCAGCGGTTGTTAACTGGAGCTGCCTGGAATGCGCTCAGGCAGGCAAAGGCATTTTCATTGCGGAAGATTGTTGCCTTGTTCCGGTAATTGATTTGAAACGCAGGCTGATCCAGGTTGATGGATTCAGAGTCGTTCTCCTTCCAGTGTTGTATGGCACTGGCAATGGAACCGCCTTGAAAATTGGTAATATCCCGGCCAGCTTGCAGGTTTTCAGCCATCAGGCGGGTTAGCCGGCGTCCTTTCGGAGTGCACAGGAATCCTGGCCAGCCAAACAGTGACAAATGCGAATGATAACGGACTCTTCCATCGACCGTTTCCACAAGGGTGCCGTCCGGATAGCAGAAAGTCTGATGGAATTCAGCGGATTTTTCGAGCGCAGGCAGAACAGCCTCGTCACCGGAATAGTGGTAATAGAGGCCCAGTGAGTGGACATAGACGCAATTGTACAGAGTGCTGGGGCCGCCCTGTTCCGGCCAGTAGCCATCCGGATGCTGAGCACGGGCAATGGCTCTGCACATATTCCGTCCGGCTTCCTGCCAGTCAGCACGCTGAAAAATTTGTCCGGCGCGCCAGCAGCTCATGCCTTTCCAGGCGGGGATATTGTGCAGAGGGAGTTTTTCAACTTCCAGTTTTTGCCCGTCGTGAGCGAGCCGGAGACCGGTTTCCCATTCCTTGCGTCGTTCGCTTCCGAGGTGATTTTTCAGCAGTTGATAGGTTTCCAGCCAGGCATAATTTGTCCAGCACATATAAGTGAATCCCCAACGGCTGCCATCCGTTTTCAGAAATTCGACCTGTCCGTCCGGTTGCTGGAATTGGCGTATAGCATCGCCGCCAAGCAGGGCCATTTGCAGGACGTCCGGATTCTGATAGAATTCACTTTCCGGGGTAGTATACAACAGTGCCAGCGGATAGATGATATCTTGATTGATGATGCCCCAGCCGATATCCTCGGGGCGGGCATCCGGAGCGGGCGGCCCATCGAGGGGTTTGAGAAAGCGACCGGTTTTGGCGTCAAAGCGTTCAAATTCAGCTTTGACGGCCTGATCCAAAAGTGTGACAAGCCTGGTTGTAATCGACATAATAGCCTTTTGATTGGTTAAAAGTAATGCGACAATGAAGCTGGGTAATTGAGGGATTCTTTTTGAACAACGAAAAGCACGAAACGACCCGAAAAAATTTCATGGAAGCGGCGTTAACTGCAAGCATGGGGCGTAATTCCCATGAATTTTTTCGGGTCATTTTGTGTCTTTTGTTGTAAAAAAATACGACTGTCACCCAGTTTCACTGACGCTTTACGGTTAAAAAGAGTTTTTTACTTTGATGAAAGCCAGGCGGGGTGGTCATCCGGGAACTCATCAAGCGGGAAGATGGGGCGACGGCATTTCCGGAAAGTGAGATTGGCGATTTTCTGTTCGGATTTGCCGGGCACTTCGATGTCGTAAACTTTTGCTGCAAGCGGTTCGAAGGCGTGCCGGAAATGAACCGAGGACTTGACGACGATAATGCTACAGTTTTTGGGATCGATGCCGCAGGCGATGATCCCTTCCGGCGTCCAGGTCTGGGCAAACCCGCTGCTGACAATGACGGTCAGCCCATCAATCAGCAGCGCTGCCAGCTTGCCGATTCTGCGGAAGCCGCGTTCTGGAATGCCGGGCGCATCACAGATCCCATTGGAAATGGATTTGACCCAGGCCGTCGCCTTGACCGGAGCACCACAAATTTTCGGGAAAAATTTGCCGCCAAGGGAGACCTCGATGCTGGCTCCAACACCGGCTTGCTCGGCTTGGGCGACGGTTTCCGGAGAGCGCAGATAAGCGATGACCGCCCCCTTGACTTTGCGCTCCAGAAGCCGGCGCAGGATATGCGTACCGTCTCCCGGGGCGCCGCCGCCGGGGTTATCCCAGCAATCTGCGAAGACACAGGGACTGCGGTCGGGGTGGGCGAGCACATCGTCAATGGAGGTGTCGAGATCGGCAAAATTGCGCAGGAGAGCTTTCCGTTCCGACCACATTTCGCAGCCGAGCTGATCGGCGAACAGCTGAGCCTTTTCCGGATTTTGATCGGTGATGACAATCACGCAGGCGCCGCTTTCGACAATATCCGCACAAAAGAAACCGTAGGCTATGGTTGCACTGATGACTTCAGGCTGTTTTTCAAGAGCCACGCAGCGTTCCTGAAAGTTCTTTACCGGAGGCCAGGCGGTCGGGATGAATTCCGGCAGCAGGGGCAGTTTGCGTGCTTTCATCACGGGTTTGATTTTACCATCGAGGGTATCGAGCAGAATACGAGCGGATTCTTTGGCGCGATCCATTCCATCAATATGAGGATAGGTATGGTAATTGATCAGGACACTCGCATTGCGCAGCATTTTTTCCGTAATATTGGCATGCAGATCGAGCACCGCATGAATGGGAACCTCCTGTCCCAGCAGCTGACGCAGCGCTTCGAACAAATCTCCTTCCGCATCATCATCGTCTTCGAGTACCATCGCACCATGCAGCGACAGCAGAACGCCATCGACCCTTCCGGCCTCCCGGCAGATGCGCAGGATTTCATCCTTGATGTGTTCATGCGCGCTGCGCTGGCAAGGTCCCCAGGGTTCGGCCCAGGCGGCAACCGTGGGGATGATCTTGACATCCTTGCGCTGCTGCAGAATCTCGAAATACGCCTGATTGTAGCTGCGCAAGTCGGAACAATCCTTTTTCTGCAGGATGTCACCCGCCCATTCAAAAGCCTGCAGGGTGGTCAGCATGGGATTGAAGGTATTGGTTTCCTGACCATAACAGCCAATGACGATATTGTACATCCAAATTGCCCTTTCCTGCCTTCTGATAAATCGTCCGGCAATTTCAAACCGTAGTGAAATTTTTCGCTTTAGGGTAATATACTGTTTTGAGTCGATGATATATTTGTCTGTGGATCATTTTCACTAAACTTGCGGTCGCAGGGACGTCCTTGTACATAGCTTTTCTGGTGATCATAGCTGGAGCGGAAGGGAAGCTGATTGACCAGGGATATGGTTTCCATGCAAAGCTTTTTATCGTTGATTTCAAACAACTTGAATTCAAACGGGGTTTCACTGAATGCGGAGGAAGTCACCAGCCATGCAGGATCGCTCCTGGTAGCCAGATTCATGTGATTGTGAGCGCCCAGAATCAAATCCAGGCTGTATTCCTCTGCGAGCTGTTGCAGGATGGTTTCGAAATTGCCTGCAGGCGGATGCAAGGGGTTTTGCAAACCGGTTTGCGCTTCGGGCAGACCGCACGGCGGAGCATGGGTGATCAGGATACGCCGTTTGCCACAGAGGCCTTTTTGAAGCTGATTGAACTGCTGATCGCTGAACCAGGGGATTTGTGCTTCAGAGGGATCCCAGAAGAACTCTTGTTTTCCCCAGTGCACGGTCAGAATGTCAAAGCGGACATCACCCTGCAGAAAACTGTAATCGGTCTGTTGTTCCGGAAAGAATTCCGGCACTATCTGCAACCATTTCTGCAGGGAATCCGTTTCTGTCAGATCATGATTGCCCAGAGCAAGAAAACAGGGACAGGGCAGAGCGGCAAAGAATTCTTTGGCCTGCAGAATATTTGCTCCGGTTCCGGAATCGGCCATATCTCCGCCATGAATCATGAAGTCAACTTCCGGATGCTCATGCAGCCAATGCCTGAGTTCATCGAATATATCCCGTGCATAGCGCAGGGATCGCTCCTGCTGACAGTACCCCGCGCTGTCCGAACCCCCAATATGCGAATCAGCCAAATAAATGAATTTCATGTCCCCAACATCTAGTTGATCAAACAAAACGACCCCAATTTGTCTTTCCCAAGAATATAAACCGGTTTCCGATTTCCGCTTTTTTTACCACGAAAGGCAGCAAAAGACCCGAAAATTTTGTAGGAAAGCTGATGTCCCAACCTGATATTTCTTCGTCGAAATTTGCCTTTTGTTGCCTTTGGCTTGCAAAACAACAAAATTTCTGAATATTACGATCTACTCACTAACCAAACTCTAAAAAAAACTCGTACTATCATTCAGATCTTGTTTTTGCAGAAAGATTTTTCTGAAACCAGATACGCAAGTTTCTTGCCTTGAGTTGCTTTCTCATTTTTGAGAATTTTTTTAGGGTTTTGATGTGATGAAAGCGAAACACGATGCCAGCGGAGACGACGAGGAGGGAAATGACCACACAAGCTTGCACGGACCAGGGGGAGCCGGCTATACCTCCTTTTCCGCTTTCCCGTCGCCATCGGAGGCATGAAAACGCCATCGACACAGGGGCCAATTTTCCTCCTTGTTGTTGATCGTCGGAGGGAATATGGAGCGCCGGCGTCCCGCCGGCTCCCCTTTCGTGTTGATATCCACATTAAGTGCATTTTGCCGCACATCTCTCCCTGAAAAACTGATTTTATGGCCGTATTATCACGCTTGTAAATTTTTCGTTTTGGGGAGCCGGCGGGCCGCCAGCGCTGCATATTCCCTCCGACGGAGACAACAAGGAGGGAAGTTACCACATAGGGTTCAAGGTACAAGCATGAAATTTTGCACAGCGATCTCTTACCTCAACGCAATAACCTTTAAAAATTTTCGAGTCTTTTTGTGTTTTTTCGTTGTTTAAAAA
>JAQVUB010000203.1:0-3014 GCA_028699735.1 Lentisphaeria bacterium
TGTCTTGAAGGTAATGCCTCAGTTAAAATTGGTAACAGAGGAATTCTTTTTAACAACAAAAAGCACGAACCGACCCGAAAAAATTTCATGGGAAACGGTTTTTCCTGGGGAAAGTCATTGTTCACCCCATGAAATTTTTTCGGGTCGTTAGTGTCTTTCGTTGTAAAAAAATACCGCTGCACTCAGCTTCACTGACAGATTACGTCTTGCAGAACCAATTTTCCCTCATGGCAATCACTTTGTTCCAGTCAGGTTGGTCTGTTTTTTCTCTGACGGATCGGACCGATCCGACGGATCCGTCAGATCGGCTGGAGAGAAAAAGTGACGGTCATGCGTGAGTGCTTGATTTCTGTCCTTGTATTCCGTAACTTTGCACCCGCGACTGTTTCTGCATGGGAGCCCGAATGCACATCGCAACCGGGCCGGTTGCGCCACTTTTTTCAGGAGTTTTTGCTATGTCTATGCAATTTGATCCGATTGGCGTATTTCACTGTCAGGAAAAATATCCATATGATGTGGCTAGGCAAGGGATTTTGTCAGGGGAAAATACAGGGGTGGTTGAGCTCTTTCCAGGGAAGAATTTCGAGCAGGCTCTGATTGCTCTGGATGGCTTTACCCATCTCTGGATTCTGTTTTCTTTTCATTTGAATGCGCATTGGAAACCGATGATCAGTCCTCCCCGGCATCAAAAACGCAAAGTCGGCGTCTTTGCCAGCCGTGCTCCGTACCGCCCCAATCCCATCGGTTTGAGCTGCGTGGAATTATTGGAGATCAGGGGCTTGCAGGTATATGTTCGCGGACATGATTTGCTTGATGATACTCCCGTGCTGGATTTGAAACCGTATTTGCGCTATGCGGATTGTCATCCGGATGCCGGCGACGGCTGGCTGAGCGAGGAGGAATTATACCAGGTGCTGTTTGCACCGATGGCGGAACGGCAACTTTGCTGGCTAGAACAACAAGGCTTGACCTGCCTGCGCCTATTCCTGATCAACCAGCTGCAGTTCGAACCGGCGGATTCAAAACGACATCGCTTGCTGCAAAACGGAGAAAATGCAGACCTTTTGCTGGCCTACCGTACCTGGCGGGCGGAATTCCAGATCGATGAAAGTTGCCGCAGGGTCAGCGTCTCGCGCATTCTCTCCGGATATTCTGAAAAGGAACTGCAGGATGCCAAGGATCCATATCAGGATAAAGCCCTGCACCACGCATTTTTAAGGGAAGTCTTTGCCAGGGGAATTGATTTTTGCTGAACAAAAGATAAAGTAACTTTGTTGAGATTTTTAGTTCCGATTCATCAAGGAGGAAAAATATCATGTTGAAAGCGATCAGTTACTGGTCGATGCCAGGGGGGCTGGAAGGTACTTGTTCGGTTAAAGAGGCATTTTCCCAAGCAAAAGGCGCTGGATTTGAAGCGCTGGAGCTCTGCGTCGGAATCGAAGGAATTCTGACGCCGGAAAGCAGTCAGGAGACCTGTCGCGAATATCGCAGGATAGCCGAGGACTGCGGGATGGCTTTGCAGACGCTGGCCAGTGGTATCAGCTGGGCAGTCTGTCCGACACATCCGGACGAAAGCGTCAGAAAAAAATCCATTGAGCTGCATAAGAAGGCCTTGCAGCGTGCTGCCTGGCTGGGTTGTGAGGCGCTGCTTTTTGTCCCCGGAGCGGTGATCATTCCCTGGGAACCCGCATTCAAGCCGGTACGCTATGATGTTGCAGTGGAAAGGGCACGAGAGGCGGTATGCGCATTAGGCCGGACAGCATCGGAGGTCGGTGTCACCCTGGCGGTTGAGAATGTCTGGAACGGGTTGTTTTATTCTCCGCTGGAATTTGCTTGTTTTATTGACAGCTTCCAGAATCCTGCGGTCGGTATCTATTTCGATGCCGGCAATATGCTGAATCATCAGCAATGGCCTCCGCACTGGATTGAATTGCTGGGCAAACGCATCAGCCGTGTCCATCTGAAAGATTTCCAGCTGGCCAATGGCACTCTGGCCGGATTCTGCGATCTGCTCGCCGGCGATATGCCCTGGGCGGAAACAATGGCCGCTTTGCGTAAAATTGGCTATAACAAGACGCTGACCGCCGAAATGATGCCGCCGGCTCCCGGGTTGCTGGAAAAAACTTCAGCCGCCATGGACCGGATTTTTGCCCTGAGATAATAATGGTGCGGATGACGAGTTCGTCGAAAGTGTTGGAGTTTCACTAAAAAACAAAAAAGAATCGGGGAGGAACAAAGATGTCAAAGAAAAAAAGCTGGTTGAAAGTGTTGGGAGCAGTCGTTCTGGTGCTGGTGGCAGCGGTCGTCGTTCTGCTGCTTTTTCTGGATACGATTTTGAAAGGCTCGATTGAGAAGATTGGATCGACGGTGACGAAAAGTGATATTACCATCGAAACGATTGACTTGTCGCTGTTCAAAGGGGAATTGCTGCTGGAAAATTTCAAGGTGGGTAATCCGGAAGGCTACAAAACCGATGAGGCTTTCAGTCTGGCAAAAGTGTTTGTGTCTTTGAAACCCTCGAGCCTGATGAGTGACACGATCCAGATCACGGAAGTGCAGATTATTGATCCGTCACTGACCTTTGAAGCCGGCCTGGGCAATACCAACTTGGGTACCATTCTGGAAAACGTCAACCGCTTTGTCCCCAGTGGTGATCCGGATAAACCCAAGGAGAAACCCGAAGGCGACAAGCCTGGCAAAAAAGTCCAGATTGATCATGTCGTGGTTAAGGGAGGCAATGTCCGCCTCAGCGCTAAAATCCTTGGCGGAGCGGCGTTGCCGATTCCGCTGCCAGGCGTGGAACTCAACGATATCGGCAAAGACAAAGAGGAAGAAGTCGGTATGGTGGAAGCATCAGCCCTGATCCTCAAAGAAATGCTGACTGGCGCCATCGGTGCAGTCGGCTCCGGCGCAACTGCCGTCATGGAAGGCGGAAAAGAAGCCGGCAAAGCTGCCCTCGAAAGCGGCAAAAAACTGGGCAAGGGACTGATGAACGTCCTCGGCGGCGGCAAAGA
>JAQVUB010000203.1:3114-5504 GCA_028699735.1 Lentisphaeria bacterium
CCATCGGTGCAGTCGGCTCCGGCGCAACTGCCGTCATGGAAGGCGGAAAAGAAGCCGGCAAAGCTGCCCTCGAAAGCGGCAAAAAACTGGGCAAGGGACTGATGAACGTCCTCGGCGGCGGCAAAGAGGAAGAACCCGCAACCGCTCCGGCTCCGTAACACGGACGAAACACGGACGAAACACGGACGAAACACGGACGAAACACGGACGAAACACGGACGAAACACGGACGAAACACGGACGAAACACGGACGGTCGTGTTTCGTCCTTTTGGTTATCATTGTATTGTTAAATGAGAGCCGACAACTGTTTGCCCATTGTGAAGCAAGAAGCTCCGTTTCATTTCAATTTCATCGGGCAATTCAATAATCACAGGATCCTGAACCCAAACCGTTCCGGACATTTGATCGCAACGAATAAGGAGTTTGGTTGAATCTCCGGCAAACCTTTCTCCACGGAATGGCAAGATCATAGTTACCCACTGGTCTGTGTTTCCGTTTCCAGCAATGTTACACCAAGTTTGTTCATTACTTTTCACATTATAGATTCGAATCCACAAACCACAGCGTTTTTGCCACCAATGACCGCTTATTTGCATCCCCTCCACTTTGACTTTCAACGTCAATAGGTATTGTTTGTCTTTATCAATGAACTTCAGCTGAGGAGAGTCAAAATAAAGATGGCCAATATTCTTGACATCAAGTTTCACGGAGGGGCCTCCAGGAGGATAAAATACTTGATTATCCAGCGTTACTGAATCACCTGCTTGGGCAGTGATGAGATAGCCCGGAAATTTCTTGCCGTTTTCCATTTTGGAATATGCAAACTTATAAAGATTGTCACTCCTTATTTCTTCAGCATAACCGGCGGCAAAAATCAGATTTCCAAGAATTAAAAAGAAAATTGTATAAAAACTCCATATAAGCTGCATTGAATCAGTTCCAGAAGGGGATTTTCTCTGAACAAAAATGTCTTCTTTATCAGATATTTTTCTTTGCATCGCTGCTTGATTCATCTGAACTCCTTTTATACAAATGCATCATTGCTCAAACAATGTCTTTCACATCATTCGTTCCGTTTTAAATACTCGCAGAAATCGTGTCTGGAAATATTTTGAATTGGCTCAATTGAAAAATCAAGATGAAGACTTCCGCCGCAAGGGACATTGGTTGGACGGGACATCCATTCCAGAGTGCTCCGGTGAATATCACTCCATCGGTAAATCATAAGGAAATCTTTCAGAACCATAAATTTGATACCGAATTTTTTTGCGGGGGCATAGATTCCGAAGCTGCTGGAGGCTTTTCCTTTTAAGTATTTGTTCAACAAGTATTCATGGATGACATGTTCTTTTTGGATATTGGAAAAACAAGCGATTTCAGCGTTGGTGGTAACTATCGACTGATTTTCATCCAAAGTAATTAGCTCGGTTTTTCCGGACGGTATATTTACGACGTTATGATTCCAGAATGAGATCGTTGAAAAGGGGGACGGATTTTCATTCAGAAGTCGGATTTCAAGGTTCACTTTCGGACTTCCTGCCCTGATAATGTAAGTCTTTTCTATTCGTATTCCTGGCAAGGCATTATGCATGTTTCCTGCAAAAACTAGACTGAGTTCTATGCCATTATTTTTACAGCTGACAATACTCATTTGAGCAGTTTCGTCTCCGCTCCATCGGCCATTTACCGGAAGCCATAGTAAATCCATGCCAAATCCGTCGTTGACAATATTCTCATGTTTGACGAAGTTGCCAAAATTTGATAATTCCCAGTTAATGATTCGCCCACCACTGAGCAGAAAACTAATTTCCTGTTTTGCAGTTTTGACAAAAAATGCAGGCAAAATTTTATCTTCGATTTTAAAATTCCGATATCCGGTTTCGATGTCTCCGATAAGTCCGAGGTTAACTTCGGATGCGCTCGATCCTGTTGTCATGAAGTGCAGGCGCTGCTGTTCGAAGATATGTGCAAAGGTGTTCGAATCAACCTTCATGCAGGAATTCACCTTAGCGTGATGCGGCGTAAGCAGCCATATTTTCGCAGAATTGGATGGTACATGCAAAATGATTATTCTGGGGCAGTTGTAATAATAGGACAGACCTGCCGAACCTTCCGTCAAGGGATGTTTTGGCGACCAGGTTCGTCCTCTGTCAGTTGATTCCGTGAGCATGATACGTGTATAGGATCGGTCGCAGTGATGCGTACATTCGTTGAATACGCAAATCAGCTTGCCGCCAGGGGTCAACACCACATCCGGCCACGCTTCATACAAATCCGGATCATTGCTGACTGTAAATTTTTCTATGTTCATTCGTTTTGACTGGGTTGGTTATTCAAAACACTTTCTTTCGTCAATATCTCCTATTATATCAAAACAAAGCCAACATG
>JAQVUB010000204.1 GCA_028699735.1 Lentisphaeria bacterium
GCCGCATCAAATCCGACCAACTGGCAATTCAGGTGGAAATTCCACCAGGCGTCAGCATCGAACCCTATTTTTTCAATTCAGCAACGGGTTTCCTGCAGCAGGAACGCCCCGACAAGCAAACTTCAGGCCGCGTCGAGTTTGCCGCCCGGCGCCGCAACTGGCTGGTCTGGAGCAATGGGATTCTGTTCGCAGCCGATGCCAATGTGCCGGAGGAATTCAGCATCCGGGTCGGACTGAGCGATGCGGATTCACAACAAACCTGGCAGCACGAAATTCCCGTCAGGCAAGTGCAGGGCAAATACAGCGGACAATACCGCAAATCCCAAAAATTTATCTACGATTCCTATCAGAATTTTCCGGTTAGGCGGATCGATTATGCTGGCGGAGCCGGGCCATTGGCCATCCGTTTGCGGAACAACTGGCTGAGCAGCGGCTGGAAAGAAATCCCATTCTTCAATATCACCCGCTATCTTTCACTCAGGCTGAAGGAAAACTCTGGTTTTGAAGGCGTTTATCCTGTCGCAGAGACGGTTTCCAGCGCACCGGGGCCTCTGTACTGCAATCAGGCGATTATCAAAGGTGGCGTCGAACGTATGCATCAGTACCTGCTCGACCGCAAGCTTGAGGAAAGTCTGCGCTCCCCCGGGCATATTCATTATGATTTTGAGCCCTATGTCACCGGGCCGGTGACCCTGACCTGTTTCTGCTCAGACTGCCGCAAGGCTTTCGCGGAAAGCCGCAAACTCGCCAGCGTTCCGACTGCGGAACAGATTTTGCAAAAGCATGAGTCCGACTGGGTGCGTTTCCGCTGTCAACAGCGTGCTTCTGCGGTAAAAATCATGGTACAGGCCATCAAACGGATTGCGCCGGAATCGGTATTTCTGTTCTGTTCAATGCCCTTGCCCCCGCAACCGGAAAAGGCAGCGGCTTATTATCGGGAGTTTGGCATCGATCTGAAGCTGTATGATGACTTTGTCGACATCCATACGCCAATGAATTATACTGCCACCCTCGATTTTTTCCGCAGTCTCGAACAGGAAGCACAATACCTGCAGAAACCACGACAGACCATCGTCTCCAATGGCTGGGGAAGTATCGTCGACATCAACGTGCAACAGAGGGCCAATCAGCTTCTGGGCACCTTCTTCTGTGACAATTTTCACCCTTCCATCGGCCAAGGACTCTTTCTCGCACAAGGCGACCTCATCGCGACCATCAAAGACAGGATGACGGATATCGCAAATACAGAGGAGCGATGGATCCAGGGTAAATTGCAGCTCTCTGGAAAAACTCCGGTTCTTCCGGGATTTCAGGCGGAAAACCAGTTTTATTCCCTGGAACGCCGTTCGGAAGATGGGCGCAAGTGGCTGCTGATATTCAACAATCATCCGAAAAATATGATTTATACGAAAATTGCGCAGGATTCCACAACGCTGCATGTCTATGATCTGCTGCAGCAGAAACAACTTCTGCCAAACGATGGGCTTTTCACCCTGGCTCTGCCGCCGGTCAGCTGCCGCCTGCTTGAATTCAACCCTGCCAAAGTCTTTTCGCAATGGGCTTCTGAAGATTCCAAGCAGGTTCTGGCTTTGGAGCAAGCGGGTCTGGCCGAACAGCAGCAGCTTTTTCAAACGATCCGGCGGAATGGCTTTGTCTATCAGCGCGATGCGGAAACCTGCACCGTTACCACATCCACGCAGAAGCTGGTTTTCCACCTGACTCAAAATGCCGAAGCCAGCTGGGATGTGGCCGGTAAAGCAGTCTTGGCAGGCACTGGACGTCTGGGCTTCATCGACCGCGGGGCTTTTCCTCTGCAGAAACTGCACGCCAGCCCAAACGCGTTTGAATTCCAGAAAGACAGTTTGCAGCTGACCTTCAGCAGCAGCATCGAACAAGCCCCCTATGATGGACTGCTGATCCAGCAAACCTGGACGATTTTCAGAGAACGCCCCGAGCTGACTTATGAAGTCGCCCTGATCCCGGAAGGGGGATTCCGCCCCTTCCGCCTGCGCAATACGCATATTCTTGCCATCGGCCGCGAACAGACCAGCCGCGAACCCTACGCATCACGAATTGAATACCAGATCGACGCGGTCAAAGAACATGCCTTCCGTACCGTAAATTTTGTCCGACCGGACGGAGTTTTCCCGGATGGGGAAGCGTTTTTCGGCCGTTATGCCAAAGAGCAGTTTCCGCTGAAGGGAAATTTGTTTGTCGCCCGGGATACACTCAGCGGGGCGCAAATTCAGATTGAAAGCGAGGGGGTTGAACAGATTTTTGGCTGGCGTGACAAACACAGCGCTACTCTGGAAACGATCTATGCGGATGCTTACCCGAGAAATGACCCGCATCTGATCAAAACCTGGAAAAGCCGCACGCACTTCATTTACCAAGCTGAAACCGCGCCATGACCGCTCTCTGAACATAAACGATATGCTCCCCGTATTGATATACTCGATTTGGCTGAAAACCTTACTTTTTTATAGACGGTCAATGAAACGGGGTAACGGAGAACTTCTTTTTAAACAACGCAAAAACACGAAAGGACACGAAAAATTTTCCTGGAAGCGTCTTTTACTGTTACAATACATGGTTGTTTCCATGAAAATTTTTCGTGTTCTTTCGTGTTTTTTCGTTGTTAAAAATTGAAATGTCACTGTTACCTGTCTTCCTTGCCCCATGACAAAAAAATCAGATTCTCAAGCTAATCGAGTATATATGCCAAAATCCAACAAATCCATGCCAACCATCCACCTGATTGCCGGCAGTGAAAAGGCCGCTGCGCGCACTTTTCAGAAAATGGTTCAGCAGGTTACCGGACGCAGACTTGTGCTGTCAGCTGATGATGCGCTGCCCACAGAGGGCGATTTAATCCTGATCGGCTCGGATGCAAGCAACCTCTGCACACACCGACTGCGAAACGCTGGGGTTCTGCCGCAGATGGATCTGCGCACCGGCACCGATGACTTCCAGATATTGAGCACCGTCGAATCCGGGCGAAATATCTTGCTGCTGGCTGGCGGGCGGATCCGTGCGACTTTCTATGCGGTCTATGACTATTTTGAGCAACATGCCTGCTGCCGTTATCATTGGGATGGAGATGACCTTCCTCGCATAGCCTCTCTGCCCATGCAGGGAATCCAGCGCACACAGCGCTTCAATCTGCCGTACAGAGGTCTGCGCTATTTTGCCCATCGCAGTCTGCACCGCTTTCAGGCCGAACACTGGGACTGGCCGGAATGGCAACAGGAAATCGACTGGATTCTGAAAAAACAATTCAATCTTTTCATGCTGCGCACCGGCCTGGATGACCTCTTCCAGAAAGCCTTTCCGGAACTGGTCAGTTACCCCCCGGATGACAAACGCCTTGATGCAACTCAGACGCGCTCCTACAATGACCGCACCAGCTTCTGGAACCTTGAATACCGCGCACAATTGCGCAAAAAAATCCTGCATTATGCACAGGAACGGGATCTGATTCATCCGGAGGATTTCGGCCCGATCACCCACTGGTACAGCCAGACCCCGGCGGATTTCCTGCAACAGGTCCAGCCGGAATTTTTGAATCAGAGTTCGAATAATTATCAGGGAGCCCACAGCCAGGTCTGGGATTTCCGGAAGGAAGAAAATTTCCGGAATTATGTGCAGCTAACCCGCAGTCACATACGCCATTATGGCCGTCCGGACATGTTTCATATGATCGGCCTGGCGGAACGACAATTCGGCTCTGAAGAGGAAAATCTGCAGCTCAAGCTGTATACCTACCGGCGTTTCCTCTTTTATCTGCGGCAACACTGGCCGGATGCTCCGATCCTGCTGGCCAGCTGGGATTTCATGTGCCGATGGAATTCCACTCAAGTCAAACAGCTCCTTGCTGAACTGGATCCACGCAATACCATCATTCTCGATTATACCAGCGACAGCGGCTTTCACAAAAACAATTATCTAACCTGGGAATTGCCAGGAACTTTCCCCTGGATTTATGGAATTTTTCAGGGGTTAGAGCCTCAGAATGACCTGAGTTTTGATCTGCCGCAGTGCCGTGGGCAGCTTGCCGGACTGCAGGATGATTCGCAGTGTCAGGGCATGGTATTGTGGTCGGAAAGCAGTCATAACAATCCGTATCTGTTGGAATGTATCAGCCATTTTGGGAAATCCGGCAAAATCCTGTCTCTGGAGGAATTCTGTCAATACCGCTACCATCCGGCATTGGCTGATGCCATGCTTGGCCTGTGGCAGGATGCGGAAGCAAATTTCCGTTTAAATGCCTGGGTCTTTGACACCGATCGCCCGGTGCATGGCATCTTCCGCAGTCATTTCAACCTGCTCTCAACCATGGCCAGCCTGGAACAACGACAGACACCGGAAATTCTTGAAGCCGAATACCAGCGCATTTTGCAGACAAAGCCCCTGCCTGCTGACTTCTTCCCGCGCATCGCCACCCTCGTTGAACACCTACAGAAAACCTCTGATGACAAGGCACTGCGCGACCTCTTCGATTTCTCCAGAACCGCACTGATGAACCAAATCTCCCGCGAATTGGCCGCCCTGCAGATCCAACTCGCCAAATGGCACAGGAAAGAACTCCCCGGAACTGAAATCGACCCTCAACGCCTTGTCCAATGGATCAGCATCCTGGGAAAAGCCCTGGCTCTGCACCCGGATTATTCCTTGTTTACATCATTGCAAATACTGGCCAGCAATCGCCCCATCCATCCCGACAGCGCAGATATCCTCAAAGGCAATGCCGAAAATTCCTATTGCCGCAGCTTTATTGCCGAATTTTATCCGGCCCTATATCAGCCGGAAGCGGAATTTTATTGCTGCTGGCTGCAGAAAAAACTGGAAAATGAAGATTATACACCCGCACTAAAAGGGGAGTTTCAGGAAGCCGCGGGAAAAATCCGTGAGCAATTTTATGCCACCCCGCTCTCAGACTTTGCACCGGATCCGCATTCCTGGCAGCCCGAAATGCGCAGCAAAATATTCCGCGAAATCCTCCCCAACATCCAAAAACTGCTTTTCGTCTGACATAGCATGACAATAGAAGTTTTTTGCTGCCAGCGCGTTCCCATCTCTGATCGCCACCACAAGATTTGCGCATTCACCCCACAGGCAAAGCTTGTTTTTCCAGCAGGTCAAGGATGCATTGAGTCATCAGGCCCTCCCGGCAATAGTCCATTTTGTCAGCGCTGAGCTCAAATCCGAAGCGTCGCAAAAGGTCAAGTCCCATCACCATATTACCATAGCGGTTCAGATGCATCGAATCACGCATCAGCAGACGATAATTTGACAGCGAATATTTACGAAGACGATCCCAGCGGGTATAATGGTCAATGAGCGGCGCCTGGACTTCCGCAGCACAGTCCCGGATGATTTGCATATAACGCGGAAAGGCCACCGCATAGCCAGGCCAATTCTTTAACCACGAAAGACACGAACAAGCTTGGGGTGGACTGGCGTCCATAACCTATTTTTTAACAACGAAAA
>JAQVUB010000205.1 GCA_028699735.1 Lentisphaeria bacterium
CTTTGCGTCGTCACAAACATATTGATTATCATATTGAGAATTCCCTGCGGGACTACCGCGACCTCGAGGAGGGTGTGCTGGCGGTGCATGTCAATCATGGCATCTGCCTGTATCACGGCATCACCACCACCATCGCCAATGGCGAAACCAGTGAAGTCATGGAACTCGAGTTTGCCGAGAAGGCGCGACTTTACATACCACTTGATCAGGCACATCTGCTCAGCCGATATATGGGCGGCTCCAAAAATGCCCCGAGCCTGAGTATACTCGGCGGCAATCTCTGGAAACACAGCAAAGACATGGCGGCGGAAGCGGCCTGGGATCTGGCGGCGGAACTGCTGCGGCTCGAGGCGATGCGGCAAAGCGCGAGCGGACTGCAGTTCCAATCCTCGCCGGAATGGGAACTCTCCTTTGCCAGCTCCTTTCCGCATACGGAGACAGCGGATCAGGTGGATGCGATCAAGGCAGTGCTGGAAGACATGTCCTCGAACAAGCCGATGGACCGCCTGCTCTGCGGCGATGTCGGCTATGGCAAAACCGAAGTGGCTCTGCGTGCGGCCTTCCGGGCAGTGATGAATACCCGCCAAGTAGCCATTCTGGTGCCGACGACCGTTCTGGCTCAGCAGCATTTCCAGACTTTCAGTAGCCGCATGGCGGCGTATCCGATCCGGGTCGAGCTGCTCAGCCGTTTTCGCAGCAAAGCCGAACAGAAGCAGGTTCTGGTTCAGCTGGCCAAGGGTGAAGTCGATATTGTCATCGGCACTCACCGCCTGCTGCAGGCTGATGTCAAATTTCCCTCACTGGGCTTGCTGATCATTGATGAAGAGCAACGCTTCGGCGTCAAACACAAACAGAAACTGAAAACATTGCGGGCCAGTCTGGATATCCTGACGATGACTGCTACCCCAATCCCGCGAACCCTGTATTTCAGCATATCCGGACTGCGCAACCTGAGCACCATCAACACCGCCCCGGCCGACCGCTTGCCGGTCAACACGATTGTCGCACATTTTGACAAGGAGCTGATCCGGCAGGCAATCCGCCGCGAGCTCGAACGCGGTGGGCAGACCTTTTTCCTCTACAACCGGGTGCAAACGATCATGGAAATGCAGCAGGTTCTCGAAGAACTGGTGCCGGAGGCGCGCATTGCGGTCGGGCATGGCCAAATGCCGGCCGGCGAACTCGAAGAGGTCATGACCGAATTTGTCGCTGGCAAAACCGATGTATTGCTGTGCACGACGATTATTGAAAGCGGCATTGACATCCCCAATGCCAATACGATCATTATCGATCACGCCGAACGCTTCGGGCTGTCGGAACTCTATCAGCTGCGCGGACGGGTCGGACGCTATCGCCGCCAGGCCTACGCATACCTGCTGCTGCCACCAATGGGACTCTTGCCGGACAACGCCCGGGAGCGCCTGGCCGCTATCCGCAGATATACCAACCTGGGCGCCGGCTTCCGGCTGGCGATGAAAGATCTCGAAATCCGCGGCGCGGGCAATATTCTCGGTGAAGAACAAAGCGGACATATCGCGGCAGTCGGTTTCGATCTGTACTGCCAGCTGCTGCGTCAGGCAGTCGCTCAACTCGAAAACAAGGAAATCCCTGCCTTAAGCGAAGTGCCGGTCGAGATCGAACATTTGAGCAATTCACTGAAACCGGTCAAGGGCAAAAGCCAGTTTGGGATTCCGCCGGAATACATCGACGAGGAACCGGTTCGGGTGGAATGCTATAAACGCCTGAGCCAATTGCTGTCGGTCGAGGAAGTCACCCGCTACGGGGAAGAGTTGCGCGACCGTTTTGGCCCGCTGCCGGAAATGACCGCCCTGCTCCTCGATCTGAAAAAAATCCGTATCCTTGCACGCCAGCTGAAACTGGTGCGACTCCATGTCAAAGACCGCAGACTGATCATCGAAACACCCAAAGGACTCTACAAACTCAACGGCAAAGTCCCGGAACTGGCCGGCAAAACCGGCCGCGAACTGGTGAGCGAAACACTGGATTTTTTAACAACGAAAATACTCGAAAATACTCGAACTTTTTTATAGGGTTGCTGCTTTGACGGATGAGCTTGCACGCCAATTCATAGTCTGGTCTGGAGTTTCTCGGGCGGATCAGATGCTGAAAAAGAGTTTGAGAGTCTTGCAGGGAGAGTGTCCCCGGGGTATATTCAGTTGATTACATCGCAGGTGATAATACTGCCATGCGTTTGCATCCGTCAGCGCCCCAACCTATAAAAAATTTTCGTGCCTTTTCGTGTTTTTTCGTTGTTAAAAAAAATGTATCTTTCGGGATTTTCTGGAATTGAAGACTCAGCGTGAAATATTTACCGGGGTTGAGATTGGCACTTCGAGCATCAAAGTGATGCTAGCGGAATTTCTGCCGGGGGATTCTCTTGCGGTATTGGCATTGGGTGAAGCCCCTTCGCTGAAGATGTGCAAGGGGGAAGCCATTGATACGCGTGTCGTTGGCGGTCAAGTGGCTCAGGCGCTGGCAACAGCGGAACTGGCCGCGGGGTTCCCGATACCAGGCCCAGTTTTCATGGCGATCTCCGGCGCGTTTATCGAAACCGTCAATATCACCGGTAGCGTACAGATCAATGAACCCGGTGGCCTGATACAGGAAAGCGATCTGGAGGAAGCGACGCGGCAGACCAATCTGCCCGAGGTAACCCAAGGCAAATTCCGCCTGGCGCAATCGGTCAACCGACTCTTCCGTCTGGCCGACGGGCGTGTTTTATTCAATCCGATCGGTCAATGTTCACGCTCACTTGAAGTCGAAACACAGCATTTCATTGCCGACTGGGAACGTGCCAATACGACTTACTGCCTGCTCTCGGAAGCGCTGGGGAAACTGGCTGTTGAGACAGTGATTTACACTCCACTGGCGGTCAGCTCTGCGGTTTTTCCGCCGGCAGTTTCCGACGAGGCGTTGAATTTGGTCATTGATATTGGAGGTGGGATGACCTCTGTGGCCATGCCGACATCCGTCGGACACTTTCATTTAGGTCAGGTCAGCATTGGCTGTGAACATCTGGCCAATGATCTGTCCATTGCACTGGATCTGCCGATCCAGACGGCTCGCTCACTGCTCAGTCAGCTGGATGCATTGCACTGCACTGCCGTGGCCACCAAAGACAACCGCGCCCGCATGGTAACCATTCATCAGGATACCATGAGCAAACACCGCGTTATCCCTGCATCAAGCATTGAGCTGGTCATCGAAATGCGTCTGCGCGAGCTGTTTGAACTGATCCGGCGGCTGCTCGATGAACGCGGCGCTTACAGCTGGCTGGGCAACCGGGTTTTTCTTTCCGGCGGCGGCGCCCGGATTCCTCGTATCACGGACTTGGCGGCAACCGTTTTCAACCGCCCCGTGGCAATCGCGCAGCCATACCGGGTTACCGGGCGTGCGGATTTTCAGCCCTTGCCGCAATACAATACGGTCATTGGCCTGATCCGGGCAGGTTACCGTGATCTGCAGGTGGCCCGGCAGGTATCACAACAGGCCTCGCCGGTGGGAACCACAGTCGAATGGTGGAAAAATGCCTGGAAAGCAATTACAGACTGGTAGAAGCAATGGCAGTACAACAGGTCACAGGGGATAACAATATGCTGCTGATCGGGGTCGGCAATGCCGGCGGCCGTGCGGCTTACTATGTCTTTCAGCGGGGAAGCCTGCCGGGATTGCGCATCTGCGCCATGGACAGCGATGCGGATGCTCTGCAAAAACTCTCCGGTCTGAATACCATTCTGCTGCCGGAACCGGTTGATGCTGAAGCGGGAGTGGAAGTCAGTCATCCGGTTTTGCAGGCGGCATTGGATGCCCAGTTTCCGACAATTCATCTGCTGCTGGTAGTAACCGGTCTTGGCGGACGGGCGGGATGTCACTACACGCTGGAAACTCTGCGCTATGCGCGTTCGAAAAAGTTGGCCTGCGCTGCAATTGTAGCGATGCCGCACAGTTTTGACAGCCCAGAGCTGCACGCCCGCGCCGAAACTGGCCTGCGTCAGTTGCGCGAAATCACGCCGGCAGTGCAACTGCTGCCCTGCCAGGAATTCGGCGAACTCTTTCTCGATAAATCGCGCGAAGAGGCCTACCCGCAAGCCGCGCGCTGGCTGGCGGAAAGCAGCATCGGCTTCCTGTACCCCTTTGCAAAATTCAAGATTCCAAAGCGGGTTTCCGGCAAAGCGGGTCGCAAGGAAGACCCCAATCAGCTGACTTTCATCTTCAGCGATCAGCCCCGCGGCATCTTTACCGGTGGACTGCCCAGCAACTTCTACGGGCAAAATCTCGACATACCGACCTTTCAACGCCGCAATATCGAAATCGACCCGGGAGAATAGTTTTTTTAACAACGAAAAAACACAAAAAGGCACGAAAATTTTTTAGGTGTTGTTGCTTTGACGGATGAGACCGCTTGAGAAAAAGTGGCGTAACCGGCCCGGTTGCGATTTCTGTTTGCACTCCCACGCCCGGATCAGGAAAGTCTTATTTTCCGCAGACAAATCGATTGTGTTAAGTTAAGGAAGTTATGGTATGAATGAAGAATTAAGAGAGCTGGCTGAGGTTTCGCGTTTCTACGGGAGTGATCCCGCTTATGTTTTTCTGGGCGGCGGCAATACGTCGGTGAAGATTGGCGAACGCCTGTATATCAAGCCGAGCGGAGTCGCCCTGGCAACCATTGAACCGGAACAGTTTCTGGCTCTGGAACGCAATACGCTGAAGCAGATTTTCAGTCTGGATTCCGGGCTGGATGCGACGACTCGCGAGGCCTGTGCCAAGGAGATTCTGCAATCCGCAGTGCGTCCGCTGGGCAGTGGGCGTCCTTCGGTCGAAGCACCGGTGCATCAGGTAATCGATGGTCGCTTTGTCGTGCATCTGCATCCAGCTCTGGTCAATGCAATGACCTGCGCAAAGGATGGCAAAGCAGCCTGTGCGCGCCTGTTTCCGGAAGCCATCTGGCTGGATTACTGCGATCCGGGCTGCACGCTGGCCGGGAAAGTCCGCGAGAGCCTCGAAGCAAGCCGGAAGACCAGCGGCATACAGTCCCAGATCATCTTCCTGCAGAATCACGGCGTTTTCGTCGGTGCCGACAGCTGCGAGGAAATCAAAAGCCTTTACAGCATGATCATCGGGCGCATCAGCCAAGCCTGCAAGGATGCAGGAGTAACCGATCAACTCGCCTTTGCCGAGGCGGATTCGGCCTGCGTGCAGGAAGTCGCCCCGGCTTTGCGCACACTGCTGTCCGATGCGGAAGACAACCGGGCAATCGTACATTGCGGCGGCAATGCAACACCCTTTGCCGGCCCGCTTACCCCGGATCATATCGTCTACGCAAAATCCTTTGCCTATTGCGGTAAGGCCACCAAGGCCGACTTGGAAGCGTTCCGCAGCCAGCGCGGCTATCTTCCCAAGGTATTGCAGATTGACGGAAAGGCTTTGTTCACTGCCGGGACAGACCTCAA